>CAJWAH010000043.1 GCA_913020095.1 uncultured Synechococcus sp. | reverse complement strand
GGCCGCTGGCTGGTGTGGATTTCCAGCGCGAGCTCGAATCACGCGCGTTTGTGCTCGGTGGCAGCAACTACAAAGCCCCCTCCCAGCGCTTGGCAGATTTCTTGGCCGCCAAACCCAGCACCGATCTCGGCAGCGGCCGTCCCTCCTATGCCCCGGGCGTCACGCCCACCGATCTCTCCACAGCCCTGCCGGAGTTCGCCATTGAGGCGATCCGCGAGGCCTTGCCCGCCTTTGCCAAACAGATCCCGGGCTTTGATCACCCCGATGCGGTGCTCACCGGCGTTGAAACCCGCACCAGTTCACCGCTGCGCATTACGCGCGGCATTGATCTGCAGAGCACCAACACCCCAGGGCTTTTTCCGGCTGGTGAAGGAGCTGGCTTTGCCGGCGGAATCCTTTCAGCTGGCATCGATGGACTACGCGTTGGGGAAGCCGTGGCGCGCCATCTCAGCGGTTTGCTGCAGGCCCAGCAGGCCAGCCAGTAGCGGCTGGATTTTTGCGCTCGCGCGAGTGTTGTTTGTGAACTGGGTGGAACTGCTCAAGTTCGCCAAAGAGTGATCACGGCCACCACCGGTGTGTGTGAGCGCGGCGCACATTGATGGAGCACAACGCAACAGCCGATGGAAATCATCGCCTTGCTTGGAATCATCGGCATCAGTGCGGCCATCGCCGCGAAGTTGACGCCGACATCGAAAACAGACACCTGACATCGCCGCCATGGATTCCCTCACTGCGTTTGCCGCCATTGGCCTGACGGCTGTGGCTTGGGATGGCTCGCTCACCCCCGCGGGTGGTCGCGCCTTCCGTCATGCCCTCGATTACCGCGAGCCCTACTGCTCCCTCAATGAGCAGGACATGGTGGAGTTGATGGATTGCCTGCTGAGCCGTCGCCGCGAAATCGGCAACACCGCTCTGATGCTTGAGGCAGCCAATGCCCTCAGCAGCACGCAATCGCTCACGGCCTACGCCATGGCATCTGAGTTGATGCGCTCCGATGGTCCCTATGAGACCGATGAGCGGCGCCACTTGGATCACCTGGCCTTGATCCTCTCGATCGCCAAGCCCGAATCCGATCGCATCGATTCGGTGTTTGATGTGTTGCACAACCGGCTGGCCCTGCGCTCTGAGCTCCAACCGGCTTGAAGCTGGCTAAACAAGGGGCATGACCCCTTGGCTCGATTCGCTCCGCTGGCCGGTGGCGTTGGTGATCGTGGTGTGGCTGCTGACGCGAGCTGCCATCGCCATCACCCGCGCTGGGATTCGGGTGGAGATTTTCACGCGCCGGCCGATTCAGATCAAAACCGGCGATGAGGCGATTGAGGCCAAGGTCACCAAGGTGAAGCTGCTCTGAGCCCATGAGCCATCACCACAGCGATGTGCTCAAGCCCAAGGAGGTGGTGCGGATCCTGGAACATCTTGGCTTTGAGCATGTGCGCAACCACGGTTCCCATCAGCACTTCCGCGATGCCAACGGCCGCCACACGATGGTTCCTGTGCACCCCGGAAGTGACTTGTTGCCCGGCCTGGCGCGGCGGATCGCCAAGGAGATCGGGATGAGCTTTGAGGAGTTCCTCAGCCACCGCTGATGGCAAGGTTAAGGAACTCGCTTGAAAATTAAGAAACCCATGCAGAGCTTGTGTCCCCACTGATGCCTTTGTTAAAAAGCTCTTAACGAAAGGGGAAGGCGGTATGCGTAAACCTTCAGCCCAGTCAGCCCATGCTCAGGTTCTGCAGCTGATTCACATCCTGCGGATCGAAGATCAAGCGCGCATGTGCACCAGCCGAGATGAGGCTCGCGCGTTGATCCGTGAAGGCGATATTGCCAAGCGCGCCCTCTGGGGCAACACGGATCTGCACTACGGCCGTTAAAGCCTCACTGCATCAGCGCTAAGGATCCAAAGAACAACAAGCAACCAGCAAAGAACGCTGTGGTCCCTTTGCTTGCTGCTCGTCCTGGCTCAGTGAGGTGCAGTGCAGCGGCTTGCGCCATGTAGATACCGAACACCAACAGCAATGCTCCTTGCGCCTGCAGGTTCCAGTTCTGTGCCCAGGCGATCAAGCCGCAGAGCCCCCAGGCCAAATTGGCAAAGCCAACCTCCAGCTGGAAGTCGTTGCGCTTGCCGTAATCCCAGCCCATCCGCTTGGCATCACTGCGGTGAAACACCGCATGCCGCAGAAATGAGATCACCCCCACTATCCCCACAACCCAAAGGGTGACGTTGTTGGTGGCAGCGGCGATGTCTCCGTCTTGCCAGGCGTCAAAGCCAAGCCAAAAGCCGATGGCCCCAGCCACCCAGGTCAGCTGCATTAGCAACCTGGATGGGCCGGGGCCATCGGGGAGAGCCATCAATCAGTTGACCAGCTTGGGAGCGATGGTCTCGTCATAGCGCTTTTCGCAGTCGCGAATGATCTTCACGGCTTCGTCATTGCCAAAGAAGCCGTTGACGGTGCAGGTGCCGGGCTTCTTCAGATCCTTGTAGTGCTCCCAGTAGTAGGTGGTCTCTTTGACCCAGTGCTCACCCAGCTGCTCGTAGCTGGTGATGTGATCCATGCGCTTGTCATCGGCCAGCACGCAGATCACCTTGTCGTCGACCTCGCCGCCATCATCGAATTTCATGATGCCGATGATGCGGGCCTCCACCAAGGAGCCGGGCACCAGGGGTTCGGTGATGCCAACGATTTCCACATCGAGCGGGTCGCCGTCCTCATCCCAGGTGCGGGGCAGGCAGCCGTAGGCAAAGGGATAGGCCAGGGAGGAGTAACCAACCCGGTCCAGCTTCAGGTGGCCGGTTTCGGTGATCAGCTCGTACTTATTGATGGTCATGGAGTTCAGCTCCACGATCACGTTCAAACGCAGCTCGTCGGCATCGGCGAAAGCCGGCAGCACGTGCAGCAGGTTCAGCATCGTGCGGCTGGGCGCGTGATCGATATTGGCCATCGGTGGTAGCGAGAAGCGCCGGGATCCTACCGGCCGTCCCAACCGCCTCAAATCAGCTCGCCGCTGGGCGCTTTCGGTTTGGGGCAGTCCCGTTGCGGCAGGGCCTTGATGAACTGCTGTTGCAGCAGCAGCCGGTGCTTGAGCAGTCGGTTTTCACGCACCAGCTGGGTGCCGATGGCCACGGCCATCAACACCATCAACACCATCCAAGGTCTGCTGCCCATGGCCGGATCGTATTAGTGATCGCCCAGTAGGCGCGCTTTGGTGCGCGCATAGACCTGCTCAGCTTCCTGGGCGCTGCGGCCGATGCAGGTCATGCCGAGCTTGCCGTGCTCCGACAGGCAACCGAGCAGATGGAAGACGCTGCCGCTTTCACCGAGGGCGTCGTAATGGAGCCCAGCGCCAGCCACCAGATCAATCAGATCCATTGGCAGCAGCCCCCTTAGCCGCGGGCTGGTGAAGTTGTCGGTGGCCTTGTAGTGCAGCTCGCTGCCGGTGGGAGAGAGAAAACGGCCGCTGTCTTGGCAGAGCCGGCCATTGCTCAAATACCGCAGCGCTTGCATCGGGTGGGTGGTGCCGCCTTTGCGCAGGTTCACCTCAATGGCCTGCAGATCCCAGGAATCACCAAAGCGGCGGGCCAGCCCGTCAACGGAGAAATGATCCAGGGCGCCAAGGCTGGCCAATTCAGCGCCTACAGACAGGCCCCAGCGCTGCAGCTCGCAGCGGTAGTGATCACGCGCCGGGAACTGGCAGCCCAGATAGGTCTGCCCGCTGGGGCCACCGAGCAGTTGCTCATGGGTGGAGAGCACCTCCACCTCACCGCCGGGATGGATCATTCCCTGCACGCTCGGTGAGCTCAGCTCATCGCCGCCTGAGAGCCATGCCTCTACTAAGACCCCTTGGCTCACCAGCAGCTCGCGCCAGCCCGCCGCTGGCATGGCCAATTGCTCCAAGCGCTCGCTGAGTTGCTGCCGTAGGCCAGCCCCATTGCCGCGCTCGAGGTCAGAGAAGTCCAGGGGGGCATTGCCTTCGCCGCTGAAGCCCTCATTGAGCTTCACCACAGCCCGCTGCAGCTCGCTTTGACGTTCAACCAGTTCGGCGCAGGCTTCCACCAGATCGTTGAAGCTGTGCACCAGCGCTGAGCCATCGGGGTGGGTTAGGCCGCAGCGGCTGAACAGCTCGCGGCTGCCGGCTTTACTGCCCCAGTAGGCCAGCGCTGGATCAGTGCCCAACAGCGGCACTTGCAGGGTCTCTGAGAGCTGGCGCTCCAGCTCGCCAACGTTGAAGCAGCTGATGTAGCTGCGATCCAGGTTGAGCACTTGGCGGATGCGTTGCAGCAGCCGCGGCCGCTCCAGCAATTTGGCCGCCAGGGGCCTGGGGCTGGCGTCGTCGGTGTCGAACAACTTGAGGCGATGGCGGGCATGGGAGATCGGCACGCCAGGCAACAGCTCCAGCACCGCATCCACCACCAACTCCGGCAGCAACTTGCTGGTGACAAACACCATGCGCGCTTGGGGTTGCCGTAGCCGAATCAGCTCAAACAGCTGGCGCTCTTCGTAGTGGTGCACCCCTTGAACCAGGGCAATCTGCTGGGCGTCGAGATTCAGCGATGGCACCACCAGCACATCCCATGGTGCTGCTGATCCATCGGTGTCATCGACATCCGCTGAGAGGCGCTGCTGCAGCTCCGCAAAGCTCAGTGGTGCCATGGCCGCTGGAAGGCTCCTCCTCATCCTGATCAGGTTTTGCGGTTTGCGCTTGCACCCGAGAGCTGACAACAGCGCCTGGGCTGTTGACCATGGAGAGATGACCAGCCAGAAACATTGGCGCGATCGCTTGCTCGGCACCCTCCAAGGGCAGCTGCAGCTCGCCACCTACGTGACGGTGTTTCTGGGCTTCACCGGAGCCTCCTGCGCTGGGCTCTGGGTGAGCGAGAGAAACCTGTTCCGCCAACACAGCATGGCGGTAGAACAGTCGGCTGCTGGGATTGCCCTGGCCCTGGAGCGGTTGCCGGATCCGCCCAGTCGTCTACGGGTGCAGCAGCAACTCGAGAGCATCAGCGATAAACGCACCATTTTTTGGTTTCAGCAGGCTGATGGCGCGTTGATCTTTCCGCGATCGCCGCTGCAGCCCCCCAGTGCCTATGTGCTGGAGCGGGCCCAGGCGCGCCCTTCGCAGCAGGTGATCACCGATGCTCAACGGCGCTATCTCACCAAAGAGGTGCTGCGCTTGCCCAGCGGAGCCAGCGTTTGGGCTGCTTGTGATGTGAGCGTCAGCTCGCTGGCCTTTAGCTCCTACATCTCCTGGATGATCCTGATCTGGTCGGTGTGTTTGGTGCTGACGCTGTTGGTGGTCACTGTGTTGGTGCGGCGCATTGTTCGGCCCTTACGGCAACTCAGCGAACTGACGGAAACAGTGACGGCAGACACCCTGCAGAACTCCCACGTGCAGTTCAGCGCTGCTCCTGTAGAGATCAGCCGCCTGGCGGAGAACTACGAGGAGCTGATGCAGCGGTTGTCGCTCTCCTGGAGCCATCAACGCCAGTTTGTGAGCGCCGTGAGCCATGAGCTGCGCACACCGCTCACGATTGTTGGCGGTTACATCAAACGCACCCTGCGCACAGGAGACACCCTCGAGGCTTCCCAGCGCAAGGGGTTGCAAACCGCTGAGCAGGAAACCCTGCGCATGCGCCATTTGCTCGATGATCTGCTCGATTTATCCCGCGGTGACTCCGGAAGGCTCAGCGTTAGCCAGCAGCCGGTGGCATTGCGGCCCTTGCTCGAGCAGGTGCAGGAGTTGGCCCAGAGCGCCCAGCAGCGCAGCATCGCTCTGCAGCTGCCGGATTCCGCTGAGCTGATCGCCAATGCCGACCCCGATCGCCTGCAACAGGTGCTGCTGAATTTGATTGAAAACGCCTGCAAATACTCAGGACCTGAAGCGCCGGTTGAGCTGGCCCTGCTGCCCTCGGCCGACGAGCTGACCATTGAAGTGCGTGATCAGGGCATTGGCGTGCCGCCTGAGGATCAAGACCGCATCTTTGAGCGCTTCCAGCGCGCCAGCAATGCCCCTGCTGGTGAGGGCTCTGGCTTGGGTTTATCGGTGGTGCGATTGTTGGTGGAGGGCATGGGCGGCCAGGTCAGCCTGCGCAGCCAGCTCGGCAGGGGCAGTGTGTTCAGCCTGCACCTGCGACCCGTTGAACGCGCTGATCACACCTGATGCTTGCCTACCTGATTGCCACATCGCTGCTGATCCCCGCCAACCTCTGGGCTGCGATCACACCGCACCTGCACAGCGAAGTGTCGATGCGGATCCTGCATGGCCTCTCAACGCTGGCTTTGCTGCCGTTGCTTTGGCAGCTCTGGGTGCGCCGCAAGCAGGATCTGCTGGTGTTCAGCCTGGTGTTGGCGGTGTTTTTGCTGGTGATGGTGGTGGTGAACAGCTGGATCACCTTCATGGGCATGGGCGTGCGTTTTGGCTGGCTGGATCACATCTTTTTGGCGATCGCCTGCAGCAGCGTGATTGCCTATTTCTTTGCTGAGCCCTCGTTGAGCGAGGGCCGTTAGGCCACCCCGGCGTTCAAGCCGCCGTCATCAGCGGGCCTGGGCCTGCCGTCTGGAAGGGCCGCCAATTGATCACGCCAGTTCTGCACCCAGTTCTGCTGGCTGTGCTCGTAGAGGTGTTGCAGCTCGCCGACGGCGGTGGCATTGAAATCCACGCGTAGATCTAGCAGCGGAAAATCCAGCTCGCCGCTCACCTGCAGCGCCGCTGAGCTGGCCATCGGTGAGCGCCGATCACCACCAGCGGCTTCACCGGCCGCCAGCGCGCTCAATACCCGCCGGCCAATCTTCCAGCTGGGGTCGCTGTCGCGGAAGGTTTCGGCCATGGCCTGAAGCACTGCAGGGTCTTCCAGCCAGTTGCCAGCCACGCTGAAGTTCTCGCCGCAGAGATGGCCGGCAAAGCCATTGCACTCCCCACCGGTCCAGGCTGAGGAGCGGCCTTTGGCGTCCACCAGTTGAATCTGCCGGGCGTGGCGTTGGTCATCGCCTTTGAGCAGCCATTCGAGGGCTTCATTGGCGCTCAAGCCATTGCCCAAAGCTTCCAGTCCGCGATGGGCCAAATAGGGGTTGGTGGCCCCTTGGCTCGCCGCAGCTCCGGTGTTTCTGCGCAGGTGGGGAACGGTGGCCCCCACAGCGAGGTGGAACGTCGCTACGGCGACGGCAAATCGACCATTCCCAGGATCTCGGGCAACGATCGAAAAGGTCATCAGCCCGGCACCTTGTTCAAGCGCTGATCGAGGCGCACCAGGCTTTGCATCAGCACAGCGGTGCCGTCGGCGCACTGACGGCTGCTGGTGAATTCAGCCGCCGAATGGCTCAATCCACCGCGGCTCGGCACAAAGATCATTCCCATGGGCCAGCGGCGGCCCATCTCTTGTGAGTCGTGGCTCGCGCGGCTGGGCAGGGCGCTGCAGCTCAAACCAAGGGTTTGGGCGGAGGCAGCAATGGCCTCGGTAACGCTCAGATGCGCTGGGGTGGGGTCAACGCTGAACTGAGGCAGCAGGGTGATGGGGCAACCGCTCGCCCGGCTGATGCTGCGCAGGCGGCTTTCCAAGTCCTCCACTAATTCGCTCAAAACCTCGAGGCTGAGGTCGCGCAGATCAACGCTCAGCTCCACCTGGCCTGGCACCACGTTGGCGGCATTAGGCCAGAGCTGGAGTTTGCCAACGGTGCCCACGGGATCACCGGGGTGGTTGTTGGCCAGCTCTTGCACCGCCAGGATCACTTGGGCCGCCGTGGCCAAGGCGTCTTGGCGGCCATCCATGGGGGTGGTGCCGGCATGGTTGGCCTGGCCTTCAACGCGCACCAAGAAGCGGCGCTGGCCCACAACGCCTTCCACCAAACCGATGGCATCACCGCGGCTCTCGAGAATGCCGCCCTGCTCCACATGGAGCTCAACAAAAGCGGCGATCGCGTCGTCATCGCGCCGCGCTTGGCCCAGCTGCTGCCAATTGCCTCCTGCGCAGGGCAGGTTGTCGCTGATCGCTTGGCCGTTGCTGCAGGTGTAGTCAGCGGGGTTGTCGCTGGCGACTCCCGTCATCCCCTTGCAACCCACCATCGTGGATTCTTCATCGGCAAAAGCCACCACTTCCAAGGGGTGGCGCAGGCTGATTCCTTGATCCTTGAGGCTGCGGATCACTTCCAGCCCAGCCAACACGCCAAGGGCACCGTCAAAGCGGCCACCGGTGGGCACGGTGTCGAGATGGGATCCGGTCACCAGGGCCGGCAGGCCCGGTTCTGTGCCTTCAATGCGGCCAATCAAATTGCCGGCTGCATCAACGCGAACGCTGGCTCCAGCAGCGATCAACCACTCGCTGAACAGGGTGCGGGCTCGGCCGTCGTCCTCTGTGAAGGCCAAACGCTTGACGGAGCCATCGCTTTGCAGGCCGATGGCGGCCATGGCGTCCAAACTTGCGCTCAGGCGCGCCTCATCAACCGCTGCTGTCCAACTGGGTGTTTGGAGTGAAAGAGCAACCGATGGAGGCATGCAGCACCGCAGACGCCTCGTAACAATGGCCACTGTCGCCAACCGCTGAGGTAGCGCAGGCGACTATTTCGCAGAGCCAGTTAAAAAACCTGTGCCGGTTCGCTCACATGCCAGCCCCGTGCATCGGCGGCCTGGCGGGCCTGAGCGGGCACATCGGTCTGTACAAACAGCTTGTGCAGGATTTGCACACCCAAGAGGTGATTCACCATGGCATCGAGCTGAACCCGCTCTGCAGCTGGGGTTTGAGGGTTGCGATGCCGTTCGAGCAGTTGCGCAACCCCCTCTGGATCCAGCAAACCGCAGGTCTCGATCGCCTCGCGGCTGAGATGGGCCGCTACGAGCTGATCAAGTTTTTGCAGCTTTTCCTCATCGGCATGGGCTGGCGGGGCCATGAAGGCAAATTTTTCGCGGTGATAGAGCCGCTCAGGCAGCAGCCCAGCGACGGCTTCGCGCAGCACATGCTTTTCGCGCTGGTCTTTGATCCTTAGTTCGGGGGGAACCTGCACCGCCACGGCGGCGAGATGGTGATCCAGGAAGGGTGGCCTGGCCTCCATGGAATTGGCCATGTCCACCCGGTCTCCGCCCCAGGTGAGGATTTGGCCCTCCAGCATGGTTTTGATCCACACGTACTGGGCCCGGTCCAGCACATGGCGCTCATCGAGTTGTGAACGATCCAAGGTGGCGGCAATGGCTTTGCCCGGCTCGTAGCCAGCCACCGCCTCACGGCGCTCGCTGGCCAGCAGTTCTGGCACCAGCGGCGCACAAGCCAGCCACGGCTGGAGGCAGCTGGGGGTGAAGCCCACCGCGGCGGTGAGGTGGGGATCGTCCACGGGCGTGGCGGCGAGCATGGCTCCGGTCACCAGGGCATTGGCTTGATCCAGCCGTTTCTGGCGCTGGTCTTGATCGCCGCCTTCGTCGTTGCTGCCATGCAAGAACATGTCGCGCCGGAAGGCGGGGTAGCCGGCAAACAGCTCATCGGAACCTTCGCCGGTGAGCACCACCTTGTAGTTCACGTGCCGCACATGGCGGCTCATCAGATATTTGGCCACGCCGAGCGTGTTGTAGATCGTGCGCTCGGTGTGCCAGAGGGTGGTTTCGAAATGGTCGTAGAGGTCATCGCCTGAAAGGCGCATCACGTCTTGCTCGGCGCCGGTGGCCTCGGCCATCTCTTTGGCGATGTCGGTTTCGTCGTAGCGGCTGTCGTCAAAACCGATCGTGAAGGCCTTCACGGGGGTTTGATTCACTGCTGCGGCTAACCCCAAGATCGAGCAGCTGTCGATGCCGCCGGAGAGGTAACAACCCACCGGCACATCAGCCACCAGCCGCATTTCGATCGCCTCCAGCAAGGAGCTGCGGATGGCGTTGATGTGCTGCTCTTCGCTGATGCTTTGATCGCGCTCGTGGGCCTTGGGGAAATCGAGGTCCCAATACTTGTGGCCGGATGTGCGCAGCAGTCCCCCTTCGCGCTGCACTTTCACCACATGGCCGGGTTGCACCTGGAAGATGCCGGCAAAGGCGGTGCTGCCGGGCACCATCGTTTGCATCAGCTGGTGGAACAGGCCTTCGGAGCTGAAGTCCCGTTTCACGGCGGGATGGGCAAACAGAACCTTGAGCTCAGAGCCAAACACCAGCCCTTGGCTGGTCATCGTCCAATACAGGGGCTTGATGCCGAAGCGATCGCGCACCAAATAGAGGCAGTCTTCGTCGCGATCAAACAGGGCAAAACCGAATTCGCCGCGCAATTGCGGCAGGGTCGCCTCGAGCCCCTGACGC
>CAJWAH010000042.1 GCA_913020095.1 uncultured Synechococcus sp. | reverse complement strand
GCCTCGAAGTACTCGTCGCAGACGATCGCGAGGCCGAGGAACATGTACAGCATCACCGAGATCGCCAGCAGGATCGCCTTCCACCGGTCCTCGTCGCGGTCGGCCCACGCGGTCTGCGTCGTCTCGTCCCAGCCCGGCCGCGCGATGAAGTTGCCCCGGCCGCGCGTCACGCGCGAGGGGAACCCCTGGCACCCGCCGGCCGCGGGCGGCGGCGGCGCGCCCTCAGACAGCTGGCGCAACTCCTCAGAGAGCTGGCGGAATTGCGCAGAGCCCTCAGAGAGCTGGTCGCCGGGCGCGTCAGGCTCGAAGAGCGGCAGCCCGGCCGGCGGGACCTCGACGACGCCGTACCACGCGATCAGCAGCGCGACCATCCCCAGCACGACGCCGGCCTGCGCAGGCAGCGCCTGGAGGCGGCGCCGCCTGCGCACCCGCAGGCGCCGCCCGCCCGAGCGGTCGGCCTTCAGCGCGGCGGTGGGAGAGTCCATCGCCCGGCCGCCCTGAGGCGCCAGCCGCCGCCGCCGCCGCTCAACAGCAGCCAGCGAGCGCAGAAGGTCTAAGTTCTGCTCGGCGCAACGGCGTTGTTGCTGCTCAACCGCTATTGGGATCTGCAGCTCAGCGCTGGGGAGCTGCACAACTTGGCGGCTCAACTGGGATCCGACGTGGCCTTTTGCCTGCAGGGCGGGACACAACTCTGCTTTGGCCGTGGGGAGCGGCTCGAAGCGATCGCTGCGGTTGCTAAGCCCGCTGTGCTGCTGATCAAAAATCCCAACGTCAGTGTCAGTACGCCTTGGGCCTACGGCCTCTGCAAAGAGCGCCTGGGCTCGGGCTATCTCAGCTCGGAAGCTGATTTTGAGCGCCAGCGTCAGGCGCTGCGCCAATCGCCGCTGCTGGCGTGGCTCAAAGCTGAGCAGCCGCCGTTGCCGCCGTTGCGCAATGACCTGCAGCAGGTGGTGGCACCTGAGAACGAAAGCGTGCAAAAGGGATTGGCCTTGCTCGCCTCAGTGGGCGATCCACTGCAAGTGGCGATGAGCGGATCGGGCCCGAGCCTGTTTGCGCTCTACAGCGATCAGCCGGCCGCCGCCGCCGCCCAGAGCACCCTGGCTCCGGCGTTGGCGGAGAATGGCTTTGAGCACTGGATCTGCCAGTTCACTGCGGAGCGTCATGGCTGAACCCACCAGCAAAGGGCCCCTGAGCTATCTCAGCGGCAGCCTCACCAGTGGTTTGTTCTGCGCGATCTCCGTGTGGATCACCCTGAAGTTGATCACCTACTACAGCCTGCATCCGCCCCAGTACAGCCAGCAGTTCGCCCAGTCGATCGCCACGGCGCTGAAGACACTGATCATCGGTAGCGGTTGTGTGGCGGTGTTCAGCTTTGGCCTGATTGCGGCAGGTTTGCTGTTGCTGTTTTTCCAGGCTGTCTTCCAGAACGAGACCAAACCGGCTGCCTAGCCTGGATTAGCTGAACTCTTGCCATGACTCCCCACGATTTGGGGTTGCTGGCCTTGCTGCTCTCCCCTGGCCTGCTGCTCTCGGTGCTGCTGCTGGCCACCTTTGCGGCCGGGGGCTAGGGCTCTTATCCCCGCCTGGCGCTGATAAGTTGGCCGCTTGCCGGCTTTGCTCGGCACGCCGCCTGCGCCTGACCCTGTGGCTGAAACCCTCCTGTTCAACGCCTTGCGTGAAGCCATCGATGAAGAGATGGCCCGCGATGCCCATGTCTGTGTGATGGGGGAGGACGTCGGCCATTACGGCGGTTCCTACAAGGTCACCAAGGATCTCTACGAGAAATACGGCGAGCTGCGCGTGCTCGATACCCCGATTGCGGAAAACAGCTTCACAGGCATGGCGGTTGGTGCTGCCATGACCGGTTTGCGCCCGATCGTGGAAGGCATGAACATGGGCTTTCTGCTGCTGGCCTTCAACCAGATCTCCAACAACATGGGGATGCTGCGCTACACCAGCGGCGGCAACTTCACGATCCCAACGGTGGTGCGGGGACCTGGTGGTGTGGGCCGCCAGCTCGGTGCCGAGCACAGCCAGCGCCTCGAGGCCTATTTCCACGCGGTCCCGGGCATCAAGATCGTGGCTTGCAGCACCCCCACCAATGCCAAGGGGTTGATGAAGGCCGCGATTCGCGACAACAACCCGGTGCTCTTTTTTGAGCACGTGCTGCTGTACAACCTCAGCGAAGAGCTGCCGGAAGGGGACTACACCTTCGCGCTCGATAAGGCTGAGATGGTGCGAGAGGGCAAGGACGTCACCTTGCTCACTTACTCCCGCATGCGCCACCACTGCCAAGCGGCTGTGAAGCAACTGGTGGAGCAGGGCTACGACCCTGAACTGATCGATTTGATCAGCCTTAAGCCCTTCGACATGGAGGCCATTAAGCGCTCCATCGCCAAGACCCACCGGGTGGTGATCGTTGAAGAGTGCATGAAGACCGGCGGCATCGGCGCCGAGCTGATCGCCCTGATCACCGAGCAGTGCTTCGATGAACTCGATGCCCCGCCGATCCGTCTGTCCAGCCAAGACATCCCAACGCCTTACAACGGCAAGTTGGAAAACCTGACGATCATCCAGCCCCATCAGATCGTCGAGACCGTTCAGCAATTGGTGCAGCGATGACCCGGCCCCAAGGCTGGCTGGCGCTGATCCTGGCGCTGGCCATTGGCAGTCTTCTCGTGCTGCGCTCCTTACCGCTATCCCTCGGCCTGGATTTGCGCGGAGGTAGCCAACTCACCTTGCTGGTCAAACCAGCTGGTGACATCACCAGGGTTGAGTCCAAACAGCTCGAGGCGGTCAAGGAAGTGCTCGAGCGCCGCGTCAATGGCCTGGGCGTTTCTGAAGCCAGCGTCACCACCTCCGGCAGCGACCGGATCGTTGTGCAGTTGCCTGGTGTGCAAGATCCGCGCCGCGCTGCTGAGGTGCTTGGCACCACAGCCCGCCTTGAGTTTCGCGCGCAAAAGCCTGAGACCCAGCAAGAGCTCAGCAACCTCACCCGCTTGAAGCGATTAATCGTGGCGCGCCAGGAGCAACTGGCCGGCCGCAACCAAGCCAGCGATGGGGAGCAGGCCCCAGATGTGAGCGGCCCTCTCACCGACCTGCTGAAGCAACAGGGCATCGAGGTTCCCGCCAATGCCAGCGAAGAGGAGCAGCTCGAAGCGCTGTTGATCGAAACCGAGCGGCGCATCACACCGTTGTTTGGCGAGCCCGAGCTCACTGGTTCAGACCTGGTGGATGCGGGCCGTCAGCAACAACAGGGCAGCCAGAGCTGGGAGGTGACGCTGCGCTTTAGCCAGGCTGGTGGCGAGAAATTTGCTGACCTCACCAAGAGCATTGCCGGCACCAACCGCCTGCTCGGAATCATGTTGGATGGCCGCTCCATCAGTGAAGCCAGCGTTGGCCCGCAGTTCGCCACAGCGGGCATCACCGGCGGTGCCGCCACCATCACCGGTCGCTTTTCCGCTGATGAAGCCCGTGATTTGGAGGTTCAACTGCGCGGTGGTGCCTTGCCGCTGCCGGTTGAAATCATCGAAAACCGCTCCGTTGGTCCCACGCTGGGGGCCCAGAACATCCGCAACAGCTTGATTGCCGCTGGTTCCGGTACGGCGCTGGTGGGTGTGTTCATGGTGATCATCTACCGCCTTCCAGGAGCGGTGGCCCTGCTGGCCCTGTTGCTCTATTCACTCTTCAACCTGGCCTTGTATGCCCTGATTCCGGTGACGCTCACCCTGCCAGGGATTGCCGGCTTCATCCTCTCGGTGGGTATGGCTGTGGATGCCAACATCCTGATTTTTGAGCGCAGCAAAGAGGAGCTGCGCGATGGCAACACCCTGTTCCGCTCGGTGGATACCGGCTTCTCCAGGGCGTTTTCCTCGATCTTTGATGGTCACCTCACCACCTTGATCAGCTGTGCTGCTTTGGGTTGGTTGGGCAGCGGCTTGGTGCGGGGCTTTGCGGTGACCCTGGCCATCGGCGTGCTGCTCAGCCTGTTCACCGCTTTGACCTGCACCCGCACCTTGATGCGTCTGGCCCTGAGTTATCCCGCCCTGCGTAAACCCTCCCTCTTCCTCGCCGCGTCTTCCCAGCCATGACTTCCTCCAGCGGCGCCATCCTGCGTGAGCCCAGGTTGCGCATCAATCGCCATCGCCGGCTTTGCCTCAGCATCACCGCGGTCTTGGTGGCGCTCAGTGTTCTCGGGTTGGTGCTCTCTTGGCTGTCCCCAATCCAGGCTCCCCTGAAGCCAGGCCTTGATTTCACCGGTGGCACCTCCATTCAGGTGGAGCGCAATTGCGGCGATCGTTGCGCTGAGCTCAGTGTTCAACAGGTGCAAGAGGCCTTGCCCGCTGCTGCGGTAGTGCAGCTTCTCGATGATGGCCAGGCCGTCAGCGTGCGCAGCTCAGCGCTCAGCCCTGCCGAGAGCGGCGCCTTTGTGGACGCGCTTGAGCAGGTGGCCGGTCCGCTGATCGCCACCGACACCCAGATCAACACCATTGGCCCTGTGTTGGGCAAACAGCTGCTGACCAGCAGCGTGTTGGCCTTGACCGTCAGCTTTGCGGCCGTGGCGCTTTACATCTCCGCTCGCTACGCCCGGCTCTATGCCGCTTTGGCCCTGTTGGCATTAGCCCACGATGTGCTGATCACCAGTGGTTTGTTCGCTTGGCTGGGTCTGCTCGCTGGCGTTGAGGTCAACAGCTTGTTTGCTGTGGCGCTGCTCACCTTGGCCGGCTATTCGGTCAACGACACCGTGGTGGTGTTTGACCGCATCCGCGAGCAGCAACGGCTCTTGCCTGATTTGAGTGTGGAAGATCAGGTGGATCGCGCCGTTGATGGCACCTTGACCCGATCGATCTACACCTCGCTCAGTACTGAGATCCCGATCCTGGCGCTGATCCTGTTTGGTGGTGCCAGCCTGCAGTGGTTTGCCGTGGCCCTGTTTGTGGGCATTGCTGTGGGTGCTTGGTCGAGTGTGGCGGTGGTCCCGCCGCTGCTCCCCTTAATGGGCGGCCGTTTGCCGCAACGGGCAGCAAGCTCTGGCGTGGTTGCATGAAAATTCCCGCTGCGGTGTTCTGGGTGGTGCTGGTGCTCGCCCTGTTGGAACTTCGCAGCGAGGTCAAGTTGTTGGCGCAGCACTTCACCTGGACCGGCCTTTTTTATGCCGTGATTCACCACAAGCTCGCCTGTTTGATTGTGGTGCTCAGCCCCTGGTGGTTGCTGAGCTCAACGCGCCACTCCGGTAGCCGATTCCCATGATTGGCGCCTGGTTCGCCTTGGCGGTGATTGTGCTGGCTGATCCGGCCCCGCCGCCCCCTTTGCCTTCCACAACCGCTTTGCTCGAGGAGCTGAAGCAGAGCCCTGAGGGATCGGCCAGGTTGCCGATTCACCACCGCCTGCTGGGCCATTACTGGCGTGATGTGGCCAGTGATGGCGATCAGGCGTTGCCGGAGGTGGAGCTGCTCGAGCCTGGAGCGCGTTTTTCGGCTTGCGGGAAGGCTCCAGCGAGCAATGCCTATTGCCCTGAATCAGCCCAAATCGGCATTGATGCCCGCGGTTTGCTCTCGCGCTTGCGGCTGCAATCCTCGCCCAGCGTTGAGCTCACGGCCCTCACCGTGCTCGCCCATGAATGGGGCCATCACGTCAACCAAGCGATTGATCAAGGACCCTTCAAAGGCCGTGAAGAGGATGCGGCTGACTGGCGCGCAGGCCGTTATCTCGGCTGGTTGATGGCCAACAAGGTGTTGAGCGTTGAGCAGTTCACCGAAGCCGCCAACATCCTGTTTCGCATTGGCGACTACCACCAGCTCTCGCCCCACGGCTACCCCTTAACGCGCTACCGGGCCTTCACCAACGGCGTGAATGGAGAAATCGACCCTGGCTCGCAATTCGGCAGCTGGACGATGGACACGCCGGAGACGTTTTCTGAAATTGTCGACTTCAACCCGCAGGAACCCTGGGTTGATGCGGTGATCAAGGTCTACCGCTTTGAGGTGGAGCGCGGCGGTCAGATTGCCGGCAACTTGTTCAGCGCTGCGTTGGGCGTGTTGAACTGCGGTTTTGGTGGCTCTTCCAGGGCCTGCGCTGGTGCTTTGGCACGCCAAGGTCAAGCCAAGCCCGATGGTTGGTTTCGGCTGCGCAAGCTGCAGCTCAATTGCTACAACGGCGTCTTCGACATCCTTGGTGACGGCATCAAGAGGCAGCGGATCTCAGCGGATCGCAAAGGGCAGGCTCAGCGGATTGCCCAACGGCTCTGTTCAGCTGGCCAGTAGTGGCTGCTGATTGGCATCGATGATCTGCTGCCGCCGGCGGCAGATGGGTTCAACAATTCCCTTCATGGTGCGTGGATTCCGCACGGTGCCCACCGCGTATTGCTCAGATCCCTCGATCAGCCACAGCGGTTGTTCAAAGCTGATTTGGCGGCGACTGAGCTCGTCTTCCACCCCCAGCATGCGGATCGCTTGGCTGTTGTTGTCGAGATCGATGATCAGCGGTGAACCCTGCGGTAGGGCGATCAGGGTGAACAGCGGCCGCCGCGTTTCCTCTTCGGTGTCGCAGGTGATCCCCACTTCAGCGAGGGTGTATTCGACGGCATAGCCCTGGAGATCGGGCGGCCGATCGGTGCGATCACTGAGGTCACCCCAGCCGGCGGTGAGTTCAAAGACTGAGCCCCCGGTGCTGGTGGGCAGCAAGGAACTGGGAACAATGCAGCTGGAGCGTTTGAGCTTCATCAATTCATCGCCGCGCCGCTTGATTTCGAGTCCTTCGGCGTATTGCTCGGTGAGGCCATTGATTTGGCAGTTGGGCTGCTCAAACGACAGCCGTGGCGCCCAGTAGCGCCAGTTTTCATAGAGCTGCCGATTTTTGGCAGTGGTGGCCAATGCTGCGCGCAGCTGGTCTTCGCTCTCTGTTGGCTGCTGGCTCTGTTGCCACGGTGGATTGCCCCAGCTGCAACCAGCCAAGCCAGCGGCTAACGCCAGGGCGGCCCATTGGCTGCTGCGCACGGTTCATCCACGAGTGAGGCCCAGCCTGCCAGAAGTTTTGCGTGGCGTTCACAGATGATGGACGTTGCGGAACGAGCAGCAGAGGGGCACCGATGCCGATAGAGCTGGGAGTGGTGTTGATCGGCTTGAGCATTGGTACAGCCCTGGCCATCGGTGCTGTGGTTTGGTTTGAGCGCTGGAAACGCCGCAACGACTAATCAGGTCTTGCTGCTGCTCAAGGTCCAGCGGTCCATGATCTCTTTGACGAAGACCTCCTGCAGGAGCACCTGCAGCACCACCACCAACGGCAGCGCCAGCAACACACCGGGTATGCCGAGCAAGGCCCCAAGGCTCAGCTGCGCCATTAAGGCGACAGTGGGCAGAAGGTTGACCGTGCGCGACAGCAACAGGGGCGTGAGCAAAAACGCCTCGCCGTTTTGAAGAATCAATCGCAGCACGATCACCTTCAAGCTCAGCTCCGGTGAGACCACCAGCGCTAGGGCGGTGGGCAGCAGCGTCGCCACCGTTGGGCCGATGGTGGGAACGAAGGTGAGTAGGCCGCAGACCAGACCGCTCAGCAACGCCAGGGGAACCTGCAACCAGGCCAGTCCCGCCCAGGTGAGCAGAAACACGCTGACGGCGGAAATCGTCATGCCGGCCAGCCAACCGCCGAGGGCATCACGGCATTGCTGCAGCAGCCGGCGGCCTTGCGGGCGATAAAAGCGGGGTGTGGCTGCGATTAGCAAATTGATGTGATGTTGCGGATCAAGGCACAACAACAACGCCAGCAGCGCCATCAGCAACACCTGAATCGAGCTGTTGGCGGCTCCGCCAGCGAGGCCCAGCAATTGACTGCCGAGCGGTTGCAGGGCCGAAAGACCACCGGATGATTCCAGGCTGCTTCCAATCGGGCCCACGCCGCGGATCTCAGAGAGGAAGGCGCCCACCCGCTGCAAGAGCTGCGGCAGTAATTCATTGAGGGTGGCGACCTGTTGCACCAATTCCGGCAACAGCAAAAAGCCCAATTCCCAGCCCAGCAAGATCAGCAGGCCCACCACCACCACCAGGGCCTGCGGACGATGCAGTGGAGTGCGCCGCATCAACACCTGCACCGGCACATCGAGGGCTACGGCCAGCACCACAGCGCCAAAGAGCACCAACAGCACCCAGCGCAGTTCCCAGGCCAATAGCCCGAGCACCACCAGGGCCAAGGTGCCAAGAATCGCAGGCCAGCTGACCAGGTTTCGGCCTTCCATCAGCAGAACCTCCGCGGGCGCTTCCAGGTGTCGAGCACATCGCGAACAAGCAGCTCACGCACCACCACCTGAAGGCAGACCGCCAAGGGGAGCGCCAATAAGAGCCCTTTAAAGCCAAAAATCACCGTGAAGATCAGCTGCGCCGCCAAGGTGAGCCCGGGGAGCAATTTCACCTGGTGGTGCATCACCGACGGCGTGATCACGTAGCTCTCGAAGTTTTGGATCACCACATAGAGCGCCAAGACCGCCAGCGACATCCAGGGGTTGTCCAGCAGGGCCACGGCCATGGGGAACACCACACTCAAGGTGGGGCCAACGTTGGGGATCACATTGAGCATTCCCGCCAACAGGGCATTGGCGGTGGTCAGCTTGACCCCCAGCAGGCTGAGGCCCACAAAGGCCATCAGGCCAACCGCAACTGAGCTGATCAGCACACCCACCATCCAACTGCTGAGTGCTTGCCCGCAGCGATCGAGCACACCAGCAATTCGCCGGCGCAAGTAGGAAGGCGCCATCAAGACAGCGACTTGGCGATAGTCCTCTGGCTGAACACTCAGCATCAGAGCAACGGCCACCACAAACACAAGCTGCACCAGGCCAATGCCGAAATTTCCGGCCAGCTGCAACACACGGCTGAAGCTGTTGGCCAGATTCCACTTCTCTGGATTGGTGATATTGCTCTGGATCGCCGAGCTCAGATCACCACCAATGAGTTGTTGCAGTGCCTGAGCGGCGCGCGGCAATTGCTCGATCAGCTCACGGAACTGGGCGCTGAAGGGGGGCACCAACGCCACCACCACCACGATCACCAGCAGCAGCACCAACAGCAGCGAGAGCAGCAGTGAGGGCCAGCGCCGCCAACCCAGCCGCCTTTGAACAGCGCGCACCAAGGTGCAGAAAGCTACGGCCAGAACAACCGAGCCAAACAGGTCAATCAGGACCGAGCGCAGATCCCAGAGCAGAACCACTGCAGCGATCAGCGCTGCAAACCCAACCCAGCGACCAAAGGTGGTTTGGCCGTCAGCTTTGGCTGAATCCAAGGTCGTGGCTGGCTGCGTAGCGCTCAGCAAAGCGCATGAAACGCTCGAAGTCAGCCTCGCTCTTCCAGGTGTAGGTGGCCTCTAAAGCAAAGGCGACGCCGTTGACAAAGCGCGCGTTGACATCGCGGCTGGTCAATTCGCCCTCTTCATCGACCATGAACATGCCGGTGATGTCGCCCATGGTTTCCGGGGCCAAGGCCGCAGGCTCCTCAAACACAAACTTGGCTTGGCCGGTCATCCCATCGCGCGAGCGGGTCAGCTTGATGTCGGGGATGACGGGCTCGTCGACACCACGGAAAAACTGAATGGCTGCGCCCATCGCTGACTGCCCGAAAGACGGAGAGCTTACGCAGATTTCAGTTGCAAAAGCTGGTGTGCCACGGCAGCCGCACTTAAGCCCTCCACCGGCAACGTTGTGATGGGGGTCGAGCGCCGATTGAGTTCATAGCTGTAGCAGCGGTCGTAGTAGTCAAGAATCACCGCGCAGGCGCTGCCCAGATCTCCCGCTCGGATGCTGCCAGTGGCCTCTTGGGTGCGTTGTGGACCAAGCCGCCGTTGCAAGCGCTGGGTCGCTTCAAGCAATCCTGCATGGGCTTCAGCTCCGTAGAGGGCCACCAGCGCATCAATCCGCTCCTGTTGCGGCCGTTGCAACACCACCACAGGCGCCTGTTGCATTTGCTTCCAGAGCCCATTGGGCAGGCGGCAACGGCCAATTTGAACGCTTTCCGCTTCAAGCCAGAGTGGCGCTTGGCCCTCTTGGCCCACCAGCGCTTGGGCGAGCTCGTTTTCAAACATCTCCGTGCTGGGTTGCTCGGGTTGCCCCAGTCCCCCAAAGCTGCTGCCGCGGTGGTGGGCTAGCCCTTCGAGATCCACCATGGCTCCGCCTTGCTGGGCCAGGGCATGCAACACATCAGTTTTGCCGCAGCCGGTGCCGCCCCCCAGCAGTTGAACCGGCCAAGGCCGCTCGAATTGGCCGAGCACCCAGCGGCGAAAGCTCTTGTAGCCGCCCTCGAGCACCACCACCTCTAGATCCAAGGTGGAGGCCAGCCAGGCGACGCTGCCGCTGCGCATGCCGCCGCGCCAGCAGTAG
>CAJWAH010000041.1 GCA_913020095.1 uncultured Synechococcus sp. | reverse complement strand
TGGAGTGGGCCTCCATCACCTGGCCATCGCCGTCCTGCAGCAGCAGGCTCATGGCCCCATGCAGAACGCCCGTTCGCCCTTCGGTGATCGTGGCGGCATGGCGACCACTGGCGACCCCTTCACCGGCAGCTTCAACGCCGATCAGGCGAACGCTGGTGTCGCCGACAAATGGGTGAAATAGGCCCATGGCATTGGAGCCGCCACCCACACAGGCCAACAACACATCGGGAAGCCGGCCAAAGGCGTCGTGGCATTGCTGGCGGGTTTCCCGGCCAATGCAGGCGTGGAAGTCGCGCACCAGCATCGGGTAGGGATGCGGGCCAGCCACCGAGCCGAGGATGTAGTGGGTGCTCTCGACGTTGGTGACCCAATCGCGAATCGCTTCGCTGGTGGCGTCTTTCAAGGTGGCGGTGCCGGCCGTTACCGGTTGAACGGTGGCGCCCAACAGACGCATGCGGAAGACGTTGAGGGCCTGACGGCGCATGTCTTCAGCGCCCATGTAGATGACGCAGTCCAGGCCGAAGCGGGCGCAGACGGTGGCGGTAGCCACGCCATGCTGGCCAGCGCCGGTTTCAGCAATGATCCGCTTTTTGCCCATGCGCAGGGCCAATAGCGCTTGGCCCAGGGCGTTGTTGATTTTGTGGGCGCCGGTGTGGTTCAGGTCCTCGCGCTTGAGCCAGATGCGCGGGCCGCCGTCAGCGCGGCGGTAGTGCTCGCTGAGGCGCTCGGCTTCATAGAGGGGGCTGGGCCGGCCCACGTAATCGCGCAGCAGCGCGTTGAGGCGATCGGTGAAGGCCTTGTCTTGCCAGGCTTCAGCGGCGGCAGTCTCCAGCTCAGCCAGCGCTGGCATCAGCGTTTCAGGAACGTATTGACCGCCAAAACGGCCGAAGCGGCCCAAACCGTCAGGGCGAGAGGCGGCATCCAGGGCCGCAGAGTTGGGCAGCGTGCTGGTCACCGGCGCAATCAAGTTGGCGTCAGCCTAGGGAGCCGGTGGGGTTAAGGGAGGCCAGCCATAGGGCTCAAGGATTTGGATGCGGCCCTGCTCGCCCCGGCAGCGGTTGGCGCTGGCGTCAGCCAGGTTCAGCCCCACCTCGGCGCAGGTTTGCTGGTTATGGGGATCGCTGAAGCGCACCTCCAGCATCTGCACATTCAGTGGTGGTGAGGCGTCCAAGGCAGCGGCAGCCGGTCCCGCTCAGCTAAGCGCTTGGTGCCCTAGGGGCAAGGGGGAGTGGAGCGCTTGCAGGCAATCACCCGGTGCCTGGGGTCGCAGGCTGCAATCTGCAACTCCTCAAAACCGGCAGCTCTGAGGGCTGCGGGCATGTCGAGGGCGAAATACTGCTCGATGTAGGGCTCGGTGCTCTTCAGCAACGTTGCCACCGCCGCAGGCAATCGCTGCAGCACCGCTGAGCCGGGGTCTTGATCCACCATCAGCAGCACCCCGCCTGGGCGCAGCAGCCGCGCTGCTTCGCTCAGCACGTTTGCCGTGGCGGTTTGCGGCAGCTCATGGCAAACAAATTGCAGGCTGATCAGATCCAGGCTCATGGGCTCCAGCCCGGTGGCCTCGGCAGCGCCATGGCGCCACTGGCTCACGAGCCCTTGCTGATCGCGCACCCGCGCCACCGCCAACATCTCCGCGGAGAGGTCGAGTCCAATCACCTCCGGTTTGGCAACACCTTGTGCCTCAGCGCGGGCATTCAGCCACTGGGCTAGCGCTTGGGTGCTGACGCCAACGGAACAGCCGATGTCCAGCACCCGCTCAATGGCTTGATCCAGCAGCGGCTCGGCGCAGCGGTGGATCGCCAGACGCAGACGCTCTTGGGCTTGCTGAGGGCTGAGTTGTTCATCGGGCCACACCCGCAGCGCCATGGCATCGGTGGCCTGCTCAGCTTCAGCCGCGGCTTGCCAGCAGAGATTGCCCTGCTCGTAGGCATGGAAGCGAACCCGGTAGTACTCCGGAATGCTCAGATCCGTTGTGCGGCTTTGCTCGAGCAGTGGTTCGGCGGCTTGCTGAAGCTCTTGGCGTCGCGCACGCCAGGGAATGCCGTTGCGCTCGGCGGTGCGAATGATCAGTTGCCGCGCCTGAAAAAACAGCGGACGCCGCAGCAGCCCAATGCTGATCAGCGACTCGATCAGCCGGCCCAGTCCGCGGCTGGAGTCCGCCCACTGGGGCGCCTGGGAGGCGGTGTTCATCGACAATGCGGGGGATTGCGGGAGGTCCATGCCCAAGGGGGGCTGGCAGGAATTCAGTAGTGACGCCAGTTTGCAGCGCCCAGCGGCCGCTGCCTCCGAGCCGTTGCCCAAGGCCCAGCAAGTGGTGCGGGTGCAGCCCACCCGGGGCGGCAAGGGCGGGAAGACCGTGACGGTGATCCGCGGTTTGGAGCTCGATGGGGCCGGCTTCAAGGCGCTGCTTAAAAAGCTCAAGACCCGCATCGGCAGCGGCGGCACGGCCAAAGACGGTGTGATTGAGCTGCAGGGTGATCAGGTGGATCTGGCCCTGGAGTTATTGGCCAGTGAGGGGTATCGCCCGAAGCGGGCCGGCGGCTAGGGGACAATGGGCCCCCACTTCACCCCGTGGTCATGACCGCAACCACCCCCAAGGCCACCAACATCGTTTGGCATGAAGCCTCGGTGGATCGTCAGGCCCGGGCCAGCAAGCGCGGTCATAGCAGCTCCATCCTGTGGTTCACCGGCCTGTCGGGATCGGGCAAAAGCACGTTGGCCAACGCGGTGAATGCGGCCTTGTTTGAGCGTGGCCTTGCCACCTACGTGCTCGATGGCGACAACATCCGCCATGGCCTCTGCAAAGACCTGGGCTTCTCGGATGCCGACCGCGAGGAAAACATTCGCCGCATCGGTGAGGTGGCCAAGCTGTTCCTCGATGCGGGCGTGATCGTGCTCACCGCCTTCGTCTCACCCTTCCGCGCTGACCGTGACAAGGCGCGCGCCCTGGTGGCCGATGGTGATTTCCTCGAGATTCATTGCGCTGCTGATCTGGCGGTGTGCGAATCCCGCGATCCCAAGGGGCTCTACGCCAAGGCCCGCGCTGGGCAGATCAAGGAGTTCACCGGCATTTCCAGCCCCTACGAGGCGCCGGAGAAGCCCGAGCTTTGCCTCGACACTGGCGCCCAAAACCTGGAGCAGTGCGTGGCTGCTGTGATCAACCTGCTGGAGGAGCGGGGGGTTCTGAAGGCTGCAGCCTGAGGTAGACCTCATCGAGGATGGTCTTGAGCACGCTGGCCAGCGGCACTGCAAGCAGCAAGCCCAGCAGTTGCCCGCAGCCCAGCAGCGCGCCCAACCGTGAGCCAACCGGCAGGCTGAACAGCACCCAGGCTGGATGCAGCCCCACGATCGTGCCCACCAAGCGCGGGGCGATCACCTGATCCACCACCTGGCCCACGGAGATGGCTGCCGCCAGCACCTCCAGCCCAGTGCGTGGATCTTCCACGGTCAACACAATGCTGATCAGGGTGATCGTCAGGGCGCTGGCGTAGGGGATCAGCGTTGTGAAGCCAATCAGCAGGGCAAACAAAATCCCGTAGGGGATCTGCAGCAGCGTGAACACCACCACCTGCAGGCCGCTGAGAATCAAGGCCAGCAGCACCTGGCCGGCGAAATAGCCGCGGAAGGTGCGGTTCAAGCTGCCCACCACCAACTCGCGCCAGTCATCCGGGATCCAGCGCGCCAGACCGGCGGAGATGGTTTCACCGCCGAGCAGTAGGAACACCGCCAAGACCAGCACGATGATGCTGTTCACCGTGAGGCCCAAGGTGGCGCTGAGTAGGCCCAGCAGCTGCTGACTCAGGCTGCGTGCCAGGCGCGTGCTGCGGGCGAGCAGATCGTCGGTCAGGGGGCTGAGGTCGGTGGGGATGCCCCGCTCCAAGGCCTTCTCTTGTAAAGCATCGAGCTGGTTTTGGGCTTGCTCCAGCCAGCCGGGAGCGGCGTTGATCAATTCACCGAGCTGTTCAATCAGCCGCGGCACCAGCCACAGGCCGCTGAGCACCACCGCCCCAATGGTGACGCCCAGCACCAGCACCATCGTCAGCGGCCTCGGCACCCCCCGGTGCTGCAACCAGCGGCGCGGAATATCCAGCAGGAAGGCAATCAGAGCCGCGCTGATGAACAGAGCCGGAAAAGGCGCTAGGCGGAGCAGCGCCTGGCGCAACACAAACAGGTTCAAGCCCAGTAAGGGCAGGATCAGGCTCAGGCGTAACCAGCGCGGCAGGTTCATCACTGCGCCAGGTAGTTGCTGCTGCCCAACTCCTGCAGGCGGGCATCTTTGGCGGTCACCATCTCGGCCAGGCCTTGGCGATAGCTGTGCAATTGCTCGCGCAGGGCTGGATCACTGATGGCCAGGATTTGCAGGGCCAAGAGCCCCGCATTGGCCGCATTGCCGATGGCCACGGTGGCCACGGGGATGCCGGCTGGCATCTGCACGATCGAATAAAGCGAATCCACCCCCGAGAGCGCTTTGCTGCTCACCGGCACGCCAATCACCGGCAGGGTGGTGAGGGCCGCCACCATCCCGGGCAGGTGGGCGGCGCCGCCGGCGCCAGCGATCACCACCTGAAGGCCCCGCGCTTCGGCTTGTTGGGCGTACTCCGTCATGGCTAGTGGCGTGCGGTGGGCCGAGAGCACCCGCACTTCATGGGCCACGCCGAAGGTCTCCAGCATCTCCACAGCCTTGTGCATGCAGGGCAGGTCGGAATCGCTTCCCATCACCACTCCCACCCGTGCCGGGGCTGTCATCGGCAGACTGCAACTGCGGGCATTTTCACCACATCGGCATGCAGTGGCACACGAATCTGCGCTTGCCCGAACCGATCGGTGTGCCGGAGCGCCGCTGGCGCCTGGCTGTTGATGACGATGGCCGCATTGCGGCACTGGAGCCTTTGGCCGCTGGGACCAGTGCTAGCGGCCACAACTGGCAGGGGGATTGGCTCTCTCCAGCGGGCGTTGATTTGCAGATCAATGGTGGTTTGGGGCTGCCGTTTCCTGAACTGCAGCTCGCGCAGCTGCCGCGTTTGCTTGAGCTGCTGGATCTGCTCTGGCGCGATGGGGTGGAGGCGATTGCCCCGACGCTGGTGACCTGTGGTGTGGAGCCTCTGCGGCAGTCGTTGGCTGTGCTGGCTGAAGCGCGCCGGCAGCACCAGCCCGGGCGCTGCCTCCTGTTGGGTGCCCATTTGGAAGGCCCGTTTTTGGCGCCTGAAAAACGCGGTGCCCACCCCAGTGAGCATTTGTGTGCGCCTTCGCTCGCTGAATTGGAGCGCCGCATCAGCGGCTTTGAAGACGGCATTGCGCTGGTCACCTTGGCGCCGGAGTTGCCGGGCGCTGAGGAGGTGATTGCGGCGTTACGCCAGCGCGGCGTGGTGGTGAGCCTCGGCCACAGCGCTGCCGATGAACGGGCGGCGCGCCTGGCCTATCAGCAGGGCGTGGGGATGATCACCCACTGCTTTAACGCCATGGCTGGCTTGCACCACCGGGCGCCGGGGCCTGTTGGCGCTCTGCTTGGAAGCCCGCCGGTGGCCCTGGGTGTGATCGCCGATGGCATCCATATCGCTCCGGCCATGGCGGCCTTGCTGCAGCGGTTGTTCCCTGAGCAGGTGGTGTTGGTGAGTGATGCGCTGGCTCCTTACGGCCTGCCGCCAGGCACCTACCCCTGGGATCAGCGCAGCATCGCGGTGGCGGATGGCACCTGCCGTTTGGAAGACGGCACCTTGGCGGGCACCACGTTGACGCTGCTGGATGGGGTGGTCCGTCTGGCTGGATGGACCGGTGCCGTTGGTGCTGCCATCCGTTCGGCCACCGTGCTGCCGCGTCAGGTGCTTGGGGATCAACGCTCGCTCACGCAGCAGCTGTTGGGTGTGGAGTTTCAGCACACGCTGCGCTGGCAGCAGCGCCCAGGTGCGCCATTGGCCTGGCAGCGGAACGGGTAAGGTCCGCTCCTGTTTCGCTGCAAGCGATGAGTGCTGCCCCGAGCCAAGACGCCGCGCAGGAGAAGAGCGAGGTCAAGGGCTATTTCGAGACCACGGGCTTTGATCGCTGGAATCGCATCTACAGCGAAAGCGACGACGTCAACCGGGTGCAGCGCAACATCCGCATTGGCCACCAAAAAACGGTGGATAACGTGCTGGCTTGGCTCCGCGATGACGGTGATGTGGCCAGCCGCAGCTTCTGTGATGCCGGCTGTGGTGTGGGCAGCTTGAGCCTGCCGTTGGCTGAGCTCGGTGCGGCTTCGATCGCTGCCAGTGACCTCTCAGAAGCGATGGTGTCTGAGGCCGCACGCCGGGCCCAGAGTGCTGGCTTGAACGACGGCCGGCTGCAGTTTCAGGCCAGTGATCTGGAGCGTTTGGACGGCCGCTTCGACACGGTGATCTGCCTTGATGTGTTCATCCACTACCCGCAGCCCCAGGCCGAGCTGATGGTGGCCCATTTGGCCGCCATGGCTGAGCAGCGCTTGATCGTGAGCTTTGCTCCTTACACCCCGCTGCTGGCTCTGCTGAAGGGCATTGGCCAGCTGTTCCCCGGCCCCAGCAAAACCACGCGTGCCTACACGCTCAAAGAGAGCGGCATCGTGGCGGCGGCCAAGGCCCATGGCTTTGTGCCCAAGCGGCGGCAGCTCAACCAAGCCCCCTTCTATTTCTCCCGTCTGATTGAGTTCGTGCGGGGCTGAAGTCCTGCGGCGTGCTTGCCATCAGGTTCAGCTGCTCCCCGTTGTGCTCAAGCCCGCTGAGCTGATGGGCATGTAGCCGGTAGCCCCCATCGCCTGGGGTGGCGTTTTCGGCGATGCGTTGCTCGGCCAGATACAGCGGGTCGCCCAGCAGGGGGCTGCCGATTTGAGCCAAGTGGATGCGGATCTGGTGAGGCCGGCCGGTGTGGATCACCACGTCCAGCAGGTCGCCGATGGCGGTGCGCTCCACCAGGCGGATCTCTGAGTGGGCGCTGAGCTGACGGCGCAGCAATTCCGGGCTTTGGGGTTGCGGTCCCCAGATCCAGCCCAGCAGGGGATGTTGACGTTCGACAACGGCGGTTGTGATCGCAAGGCATTGCCCTGCATTCAGAGCGGGCACGCGCTGCGCCCAGGCTTGGTAAAGCTTGCGGCAGCTGCCCTGTGGCTGCATCTGCCTGCTGAGCTGCGCCCGCATTTCGGAACTGCGAGCACACACCTGCAGCCCTGAGGTGAAGCGGCCTAAGCGGTGCACGGGCTTGGCGCCTGTGGGCTCGAGCAGAGCCGTGAGCGTGTGCTGCAGAAACCCACCGCCGGCCATCACCGGCAGTCCTGAGGGCTTGTTGATGACCAGCAGGTCGCCGTCATCAGCGATCGTCTCCCACTGGTCGGGGATGGCGGGTTCAAGCCAAGGTGGCCGCTGCCAGATCAGCTCATCGCCCCGTTGCAGCACCTGATCGGCCCTCAGGGGTATGCCATTCAGTTGGCATTCACCGGCCTGCAGCCGCTGCGCCCAGGTGGCCCGATCGGAGTGCTGCCAGCGCTGCACCAGCAGCTCAAGGGCAGCTTGGCCAGCTTCGGCTGGCTGCACCCGATGGCGGTAGGTCCAGCCTTGGTTGAGCGCGGCCTGGCGCCAGCCCTGCACCGCAGCTACTGCACCAAGCCGTGCTCAAGGGCGTAGCGCACCAGCTCCGTGCGGCTCGCGGTGCCGGTCTTGGCAAACAAACGGCTCACATACTTTTCGACATTGCGGATCGATGTCTCCAGCTGGCGGGCGATCTCCTTGTTCATCAGGCCTTCGGCCACCAGCTGCAGCACGCTGGCTTCCCGCGGCGTGAAGGAATGCTCCACGCTTTGGCCTGCGGCCCTGCCGCCACCGCCTTGCAACATCGTGCGAATTTCGCCGATCTGTTTGGCCATTTGGCCCAGGTCGGTATCGGCGTAGCGGGCCGCTTCTTTGAGCAGGCGCTCCTGGCGTTGCACCACGTTGCGCACCCGCACCACCAGCTCATCGGGGTCAAACGGTTTGGGGATGTAGTCGTCCACCCCGGCGCGGAAGCCGGCGATGCGATCGGCGGTCATGCCCTTGGCGGTGAGGAAGATCACTGGGGTTCCGCCGAGGCGTTCGTCTTCGCGCAGCAGCTTGAGCAGCCCAAAGCCATCCACCCGCGGCATCATCACGTCGCTGAGCACCACATCGGGCAGCTGGCTTTGGGCCTTCTCCCAGCCCTCTTCGCCATCGGCGGCGGTGCTGACGATGAAGCCTTCATCTTCGAAGTAGGCCTGCACCGCTGTGCGCAGGCCGGGCTCGTCATCCACTAGCAACACCCGCGGAGGGGCATTCAGCAGTTCTTCGGCGTGGTCCTTCTCCTGAGAGCCATCCATGGGCAGAGATCTCACGCAGCGCCTGGACTTTATCGAGGGCGTCCAGGCAAGACATGCTGACGTTCGATCAGCAGTCCGCTGAAACCCAGCTCTTGGGCGATCGCTTGCAGGGTGTTGGGGTCGTTGCCGGTCTGCTCGGGCACGCAGGCGGCCCACCAGATCAGATGGGATTCCTCGTTGTGGGGCCCAACGGCTCCACCGGGGTTGAGTTCCAGCATCAGCATCTGGTCGCCACGGCCGGTGATCCGCATCGGCGCAGTGGTGTCGCAGCGGATGGTTTCGTTGGCGACCTTGACGTCATTGGCGCGCTCACGCCAAATCTTGATGCGCTTGCCATCGGGGATGTCCTCGGCGTCGCGAATGGCATAGATGCCAACCACCTCTTCGCCGTAGGGAACGGCGCGCTGGCTGAGGATCTTCAGGCCAGGGGGGCGGTAGTTGGCTGGGTTTTGTTGCTTGGTTTCAAAGACAAAGCCTTGAGCCAGTGCCGCACTCGAGCTCAACAGGCCGGCGAGTGCTGCCAGCAGCCAGGCGGGGCGCACCATCACTGAAATCCAGCGGAGTCCCGCCAGCATGGGATGGATTGCGTTGGGTGAGGAGCCTCCGTGGCCGCTGCGCCGATCTACCTCGACCATCAGGCCACCACGCCCTGTGATCCGGCGGTGGTGGAGGCCATGGCGCCCTTATGGAGTGATGGCTTTGCTAACCCCTCCAGCCGCAGCCACCGCCCTGGCCTGGAGGCCGCAGCCCAGCTGACCCTCGCCCGTGAGCGTTTGGCCCGTTGCTTGGCGGTTCCTGCCGACGCGGTGGTGTTCACCAGCGGGGCCACCGAAGCCAACAACCTGGCCATCAAGGGCCTGTGTGAGGCGCGGCTAACGAGGGGGCGGCACATCGTCACGGTGGCCACCGAGCACCGGGCGGTGCTCGACCCCTGCCGCTATCTGCAAAGCCTCGGCTTTGAGCTCACGGTGCTGCCGGTGCAGCCCGATGGTTTGCTCGATCTCCATGCCCTGGCGGCTGCCCTAAGGCCTGACACGGTGCTGGTGAGCGTGATGGCTGCCAACAACGAGATCGGCGTGCTGCAGCCAATCGCCGACATTTCTGCCCTGTGCCGGCCTCAGGGGATCGCGGTGCATGTCGATGGCGCCCAGCTGGTGGGTCATCAACGCCTGGAGCCCCTGGCCATGGGCATTGATCTGCTCAGCCTCAGCGGCCACAAGTTCTATGGCCCCAAGGGTGTTGGCGCTCTGCTGGTGGCACCGGGTGTGGAGCTCAAGCCCCAGCTCCATGGCGGCGGCCAGGAGGGGGGGCTGCGCAGCGGCAGTGTTCCGCTGCCTTTGGCCGTTGGTCTGGCCGAAGCCCTGGAGCGGGCGCTCGCCGATGCCCCCCAGCGCGCCGAGCGGCTTGCGGGCTTGCGCGATCGCCTCTGGCAGGGGCTGCAACCCCTGGAGGGAGTCGTGCTCAACGGCTGCCTGGATCAGCGCTTGGCCCACAACCTCAACGTCAGCGTGGACGGGGTCGATGGCGCGCGCCTGCACAGCGCCCTGCGGCGTCGGTTGGCTCTCAGTGGCGGTTCAGCTTGCAGCAGCTCCAGCGGTGAGCCCTCCCATGTGTTGCTCGCCTTGGGCCGCAGCCGGCAGCAGGCCGCAGCGTCGGTGCGGTTTGGTTTGGGGCGCGCCAACACGGCCGAGCAGGTGGATCAGGCCCTGGCTTGGTTCACTGAGCAGGTTCAGGCTCTGCGCTGAGGCGCTGGGCAACGCGCAACTTGGCGGAGCGGGCCCTGGGGTTGGCCTCGGCTTCCTGCTCTGAGGCGATCAAGGGCTTGCGGCTGATCACCCGTAGACGCTCGTCAGCCTTGAAGCGGTTTTTGACCAGCCGATCCTCGAGCGAGTGAAAGCTGATCACGGCGATCCGCCCGCCGGGCTCGAGCCAGTTGGGAGCGTCGTTGAGCAGGGTTTCCAGCACCCCCAGCTCATCGTTCACCGCAATCCGTAAGGCCTGGAAGCTGCGGGTGGCGGCATGGATGCGGCCATGGCGTT
>CAJWAH010000040.1 GCA_913020095.1 uncultured Synechococcus sp. | reverse complement strand
TTTCGCTGCTCTCCAGGCCGAAGTTGATGTGAACGCTGGCGGTCACCACACGGGTGCCGTAGCTGTCCTCGATGAACTGGTGATAAGGGTTGTCGGGATCGGAGCGCTCAAAGCGTTGGCTATCGCCAAGGCTGAGGCTGCTCCCCGGCAGCAAGGTGAGCTGGCGCTGCTGCAACCACTGGCGTAGGCGCTGGCGAGGCTCGAGCAAGTGCTGGAGCTGCGCTGCATAGGAGGCCTCAGGCGGTGTGATGTATTCCAGGTTGCGGCGGTCGGGCTCGGTGACGATCCCGTCGATGGCAGCGGCCGCTTCGCTGGAGCAGCCCACCACCGTGCCGTCGGGGCGGCCGGTGTACATCTCCACTTCAAAGCCCTTGAGCAAGCTTTGGCTCATGGCTGTTGGCCGGGCTCGAGGCAAGCCAGGGCCTTGAGCATGCCGCGGGCTTTGTTGAGGGTTTCCTCGTGCTCGGCGGTCGGCTGAGAGTCGGCCACAACGCCGGCTCCGGCTTGCACCTGCACGCGCCAGCCCCCGCTTTTTCCGGGCTGCACCACCATCGTGCGAATGGTGATGGCGGTGTTGAGGGCACCACTGAGGTCCATCGAGCCATAGACCCCGGAGTAGGGGCCGCGGGCATCGGGCTCCAGCTCATGGATCAGCTGCATGGCCCGAATCTTGGGTGCCCCGCTGACGGTGCCTGCTGGGAAGGACGCCCGCAGGAGATCCCACACATCGTGCTGCGGCTGCAGATCGCCTTCCACCTGGGAAACGATGTGCATCACGTGGGAATAGCGCTCAATCAGCATCAGCTCTTTGACCTCAACGCTGCCGGGCTGGCAGACCCGGCCCAGGTCGTTGCGGCCGAGATCCACCAACATCACGTGCTCGGCCCGTTCTTTGGGATCGGCGAGCAGCTCCGCTTCGAGGGCTTGATCCTCGGCGGCTGTGCTGCCGCGGCGGCGAGTTCCGGCGATCGGCCGCAGCGAGGCCACCACCCGGCCATCGTCTTGGGGGTCGGCTTTCACCATCACCTCGGGGCTGGAGCCAATCAGATGCCAGCCGTTGAAGCTGAAGAAGCCCATGTAGGGCGATGGGTTCACCATCCGCAGGCTGCGGTACAGATCGAAGGGGTCATGGCTGACCTCCGCTTCCAAACGCTGCGACAGCACCAGTTGGAAGACATCACCAGCGCCGATGTGGTTGCGGGCTTGGCGGACAGCGTCTTCAAAAGCGCTCTGGGAGGTATTGCTGACCACCTTGAGCGATTGGGCGTCTTGCTCTCTCCAGGCCAGTGGCGTCAGGCCCGCCGGAAGGGGCTGCTGCAATTGGCTCTCCAGGGCATCCAGCCGCCGTTCAGCTGCGGCTCTGGCGGCTATTGGATCGTCGTTTTGGCTGTGATCGGCATAGGCGACAGCCGTTACTTGCCGCCGCACCTGGTCAAACACCAGCAGGGTGTCGCAGAACATCCAGCAGCCATCGGGCCGGTCGTCATCGCTGCGGGGATGCACCGGAACACTGGGCTCGACCCAGTGGATGAGTTCGTAACCCCAGAAGCCAAACAGCTGACCCACCGGGGGAAGTCCTGGGATTGGGGCGCTCTTGTAGGGGGCGAGGCGTTGGCGCAGCAGTTCAAAGGGGTCGCCTTGGAGTGATTCGCGCCGCCCGTCGCGGTGTTCCAGCCAGGCTTGATCGCCGCGCACACTCAGCACCCAGAGCGGGTCGCTGGCCACAAAACTCCAGCGGCCTAGATGCTCACCGCCCTCGACCGACTCCAGCAGCACGCCATAGGGACGGCCCTGGCCCACCTTCAGCCAGGTGCTCAGAGGCGTGTCCAGGTCCGCCGGCCAACGCCGCCATAGCGGCTCGAAGTTGGTCGTCGGATCGGGGCTGGCCATCACAGGGCTTGGCAAAAAAAAGGCGGGTCGTTTGACCCGCCTTTCTAAAGGATGTAGCGCTAAGCGCCGTGGGTTCAGCTGTCGAAGGTGTTGCGGCCGCTGAACTTGATGGTGGCGGGATTGGTGTTTTGGCCGATCCGGCGGGGGTTGTGCCCCACCATGGCGCGACCTTCGTTCACCTTTTCAGGGAACACACCATCGGCCGGGTGCAGGAATTCCATGTCGCCACCGGGGTAGATCCGGTAGATCTTGTAGTCCTCGATCCGGGGCTTGAACTGGGTGCGCAGCTGGGTGCCCAGGGCCAGGCACTGCTCTTTGCGCGCGAAGTACATGATGTTCTCGCCAGAGTTCATCATCGCGGCACCACCGGTGGGCAACTCGAAAGCCTGAGCTGAGTCGCTGTTCCAGGTGATGGCGTACTTCTCTTCGGTTTCAGCAGCGTTCAGAAGGCCGCCGGTGCTGCCAATGAACTGGGGGAGCTGGCCGCTGAGAGTGGATGCCGTGGACATTCAGCCACTTGTTTAGGTATGGCTGGAAGCTAGCACTCATCTGCGATCTGCCTGCCTCAAGCGCCGTTCTCTTCACAGCCTTCAACATTGGCGAGGGGCAGATACAGCGTCAGGCTGCTGCCAGGACGTTCGGTAAGGCGCCCGCCAAGGCTGCTGAACAGCTTCTGGGTGGCGGCTTGACTGAGTTGCAGGCTGCCGGTGGCTGGGTCCCAGCTCAGCACCGGACCGACGCTGGCGGTGTCGCCGGGGCTGTCGTCGTCATCACGTCCGCCGCTGAAGCGCAGCTTGAGCTGCTCTCCGGCTGAGGCCAGCTCAACCCGAACGCTCTCGCCCCGGCGCAGTCCGCGGCTGAAGCGGTCCATTAGGCCAATCAGCATCGATTCGAGCAACACCGGATCGCTCATCACCGCAGGCAGCTGCTCGGGTTGCTCCAGCTCCAGGGTCAAGTCACGCCGCTGCAGTTGGCGTTGCCAGATCTGCTCGAGCCCGGGCAGCAAGGCGCCTAGATCGGTCCGCGCCAGGGCCCGCTGTTGGCTGGGTTGGCGCTGCAGTTCGGCGGCCTGAAAAATCAAGCCAAAGCGATCGATCTGCTCACTGCATTCGTGGTCGATTTGTCCCAGGCGCTTTTGCAGCGGGGGCGATAGGTCTGAGCGCCGTTGCAGTGAGCGGATCAGGGTGCGGATCGTTGCCAGCGGCGTGCGCACTTCATGGGCAATGGCCTCTAAGAGCCCCAGCTGTTGATCGGAGTCGTCGGTTGCGTTGCTGGCGGCACTCACCAGGGTCAGGCTCGGAGTGGCCTTGGCCAATTGGGCGGCCACGCGCGGCCAAAACTGCTCAGCCAGTTGCGGCGAATTTTCGAGGCTGCCGAGTTGTTGGATTTGGTGCTTGAGGTCGCTGGCGGCGTCGCCCTGCTCGCTGGCCAAGCGATTGCCCAGCGATTGCAGCAGTTCGGCAATCAAGGGTTGCTCAAAACGAACCAAGAGCTGGCGCTGGGCGCCGCTGCCATGGAGGGCCATCGCCACCTGCAGTGGGCCCGTGATCAGCAGCAGTAAAGGATCGGTGCCGTCCCCTGCGTGCAGCGGCAGCTGCCAGAGGCTGCGCTCGCTGGCTGGGTTGTTGGAGGCACTGCCCGGGAGCTCAGGGGCCCGGCTACTCCATTGCGGCGGGGTCCACACCCAGCCATGGAAGCGGCTGATCAGCAGGGGTTCATGCAAGGCCGGAAGTGGGGCTGCTAGCCACAGCCCCTGCTGGCAGCCCTGCTCCAGCAGCAGCTCCTGCACAACCGTGAGCGCTGCCCACCACTGGCGCCTGGCACTGGCGTCATCGCCACCTGAGGCGGGAACCCCTGCCGCTAGGCGTTGCCGCAGCGTCTGCAGGGAATCATTGGCGCTCACTGCAAACGCATGCGAGCCCGCCGGGCCTCTCGCTCAACGGAGGCCACCAGACCAATGCCCATGAAATTCACCAGCAGGGCAAAGCGTCCATAGCTGAGCCAGGGCAAGGGAATTCCCGTCACAGGGCCCAGGCCGATGGTCATGTTGATGTTGATGATCACCTGGAACATCACCATCGCCAGCACACCGATCACCACCAGCGACTCGAAATCACTGCGGGCTTGGCCCGCGATTTGCAGCAGTCGCCAGGCCCAAACGAGGTAAGCAACCAAGACCACCACGCAACCGATGAAGCCCGCCTCTTCGCCCAGGGCGCTGAAGATGAAGTCGGTGTGCTGCTCAGGGATGAACTGCAGCTTGGTGAGCTGACCCTGCATCAAGCCCGTGCCAAAAATTTGCCCAGAGCCGATGCCAACGGTGCTCTGCAGCAGGTGATAGCCCCCGCCGAGGGGGTCTTTGGTGGGGTCTAAAAACAGGATGAGGCGATCGCGCTGATAGTCCTTGAGGCCGTGCTCCCAGAGCAGGGGAGTGATCCAGGCAAAGAGTCCATTGATGGCCAGGCTCACCGCCACGGCGATGGCTTTCCAGGGAAGGCTGCGCCAGGCCAGCAGCGCCAACAGGGCAAACCAGGGGATCAATCCCCAGGGGAGCAGGCCTGCAATCAGGGCTGTGGGCAATGGCGAGATCAATAGAACCAGCCACTCCAGTGGCAGGCCGGCCCAATAGAGCATCGCCAGCAGCACGGCGCCAAAAACCAGCGATGTGCCGAGATCGGGCTGGATGAACACCATCGCCCAGGGCACCGAGATCACCGCCATGGGGCGCAGCAGATCCACGGGCCGCTCGATCGGGTGTTTGGCCAGGATTCCAGCCAGCAAAAGGATCGCGGCGAGCTTGGCGAACTCCGATGGCTGGATGTTGAAGCCGCCGATCGAGATCCAGCGCTGGGCACCTAGGGCGCTGGTGCCCACCAGCTTCACCGCCAGCAAGCTCACCAGCGTGGCGATGTAAACCGGCAGCAGCAGTTGCTGCAGATGCTTGAGCGCAACGCGGGAGAGGCCCACGGCTGCGCCGATGGCCACAACGGCGGTGATCCAGTGGTTTTCCCAGTCGGCCAACGGTGATTGCCGTTGGGTGCTGGCGATCAGAACACCAGCGAGCAGCGTCAAAAAGACGGGGATGCCCCAGAGAACCGGATCAAATTGAATCCGTTGGCGCCGCTTGCCCCGCGCTTTGGCTCCCAGTCGCGTGGCTCGGGTCCCCTGGTAGGTGGGCATCGGGTCAGATCTTGAGCGCAGCCATCAGGCCGCTGGCCAGGTTCTTGAAGACTGCCGCAGTGACACTGTCTGGCTGGCTGATCGTGACAGGGCGGCCACTGTCTCCCCCCTGTTGCACCGGTAGTTCGATCGGGATTTGGCCCAGCAAGGGCACCTGGCTTTCATCGGCCAGTTGGCGCCCACCGCCACTGCCAAAAATCGGGTAGCGCTGTTCCGGTTGCTCCGGGGGAGCAAACCAGCTCATGTTCTCCACCACCCCCAGCACGGGAATGCCCATCTGCTGGAACATCGCCAGGCCGCGGCGCGCATCCTGCAGTGCCACCTGCTGGGGCGTGGTCACCACGACAACGCCGGCCATGGGCACCGCCTGGGCCAGGCTCAGTTGGGCATCACCGGTGCCTGGCGGCAGGTCCACCACCAGCACATCGCGTTCGCCCCAATCCACTTGATAAAGGAACTGGCGGATGATCCCGTTGAGCATCGGGCCGCGCCAGATCACTGGCTGATCGGGGCCAATCAGCAGACCCATCGACACCATCGCGAGGCCGCAGCTTTCGATCGGTGTGAGCCGTTGGCTTTCGCCCTCGCCTTCCACCTCGGGGGTGCGATCGGCAACGCCCAGCATGGTGGGGGCATTGGGCCCGTAGATATCGGCGTCCAGTAAGCCAACGCGCAGGCCCTGTTGCGCCAGGGCGCAGGCCAAGTTGACGGCCACGGTGCTTTTGCCCACCCCGCCTTTGCCGCTGCTCACGGCGATCACCTGCTTGACGCCCTCGATGGGTTGGCGCGGTTGACTTTGGCCATGGCCGGCGGCTCCGATGGGCGCTCCTTCGCCGGGCTGGGCCAGCTCGATTTGAACGCTGTCAATGCCGTCGAGGGCCTCCAGGCGGCTGCGCGCCTGGGACGCAATGCTGTCCCGTTGACCTTGGGCAAAGCCCGGCAGCGCGAGGCGAAACACCGCCCGGCTGCCCTCTAGCCGGAGTCCTTGAATCCAACCGAGCTCCACCAAGCTGCGGCCGCTGCCGGCATCGGTCAGCTCAGCGAGCTGGCTGAGCGCGTCCTGCTGGCTGGCCATGGGCTTCCCTCACTGGCGCCGGATCCTAGTGACAGCCCCTTACAGACACTTGCCGGCGGCACCGGTCAACTGAAAAGGTGTTGGGCTACTGCTGTGCAGGTTCCTTTGAGCGCCGTTACCCCGCCTGCTGACTCCCGCAGCCGCATGAAGGCCCTGTTGATGGGGCTGCAAGACAGCATCTGTGCTGGGCTGGAGCAACTTGATGGCGAAGGACGCTTCCAAGAGGAGAGCTGGGTTCGTCCCGAAGGCGGCGGCGGCCGCTCCAGGGTGCTGCGCGAAGGCGCCCTGCTCGAGCAAGGCGGCGTGAATTTCTCCGAGGTGCAGGGCAAAAACCTGCCCCCCTCGATTCTCAACCAGAGGCCTGAAGCGGCGGGCCATCCCTGGTATGCGGTGGGAACGTCGATGGTGTTGCACCCCCGCAACCCCTACATCCCGACGGTTCACCTCAACTACCGCTATTTCGAAGCCGGTCCGGTGTGGTGGTTTGGCGGCGGCGCCGATCTCACCCCCTATTACCCCTTCCTGGAGGACGCCAAGCATTTCCACCAGACCCTCAAGGGGGCTTGCGACAGCGTGAACCCGGCCTATTACCCGGTGTTCAAGCCCTGGTGCGATGAGTACTTCTTCTTGAAGCACCGCAACGAGACCCGCGGCATTGGCGGCATTTTTTATGACTACCAATCCCCCGGTGGTGCCATTTACAAAGGCCCTGATGCCCAGGGTCCAGCTGCTGCTGTGGGCAGCGAGCAGGTTCCTGAGCGCGATTGGGAGAGCCTGTTCCAGTTGGCGTCGGCTTGTGGCAACGCCTTTTTGCCCAGCTATGTGCCGATTGCTGAGCGGCGAAAAGGGCTCAGCTATGGCGATCGCGAGCGCCAGTTCCAGCTCTACCGGCGCGGCCGTTACGTGGAGTTCAACCTGGTGTTTGACCGCGGCACGATTTTTGGTCTGCAGACCAATGGCCGCACCGAATCAATCTTGATGTCGCTGCCCCCGCTGGTGCGTTGGGAATACGGCTACAGCGCAGAAGAGGGGAGCCGTGAGGCCCTACTCACTGACGTCTTCACCCGGCCCCAAGACTGGCTCGGTGATGCTGCCCTTGAGCAGCGTTGTGCCCCCCACGGGGCTGTTGGCTAAGACCATTCCCTGCCGCAGCGCTCGCACCACGCGGCGAGCAATGGTTTGAAGCGTTTGTTGGCGCGTGGAGGGATTGCGGAGGCCTCGTTCCAGCGCCCCCTCCAGCTGGCCAATTTCCAGCATCGCCACGCCGCGGCGGGGGCCGCCGAGCATGCCCCGGTAGTCGTAGGGGTAAGCGCCAAATTCCTCAGCTAGGGCTTCATCCATCACCGAGAAGCCGTAGAGCACCGCCGGGATGATGCCGGGCCCGATGCCATGGGGTGAGTAGGCGTCGTAGTGAATTTCAACGGCGTAGCCGCCGTTGGAGACATGCTCACGACCCACGCTCCAGTTGGTGCGGGGATCATCGGAATCGCGAATGGTGCGCACGCCAGGGTCGTAGAAGCGCATCTTCAAACCTTGCCGCTGGCCCTCGGCCACCACGGCCTTGGCGGTGAGCAGGTTCCAGAACAACTCATCGGTGATGCCTGGCTGCATCGGCCGGGCACCGCCGATGCCAACGGCGCGCCCAGGGGTGCCAGAGCCCGCCATGCGCTGGGAATCGGCGTGGCCGGCCAGCACGAGGATCGGCAGATCGGGCTTGGGGATTTCCGTGCCAACCCAGTTTTTGCCTTCGCCGGGTTCATCCGGCAACGGCGGCAACTCAGGGCTTTCTTGCAGTGGCGATTCGATGCTCTCGAGCAAGTCCATCAGTCCTGCTTGGGCAGGGGTGGCTAGCAACAGAAAGCCGCCCAACAGCAGGGCAATGCGACCCATGGGATTCAGAATGGGTCCCCCATGCTGCCCGTTTAAATCTGATTTGCAAAGGGAATTGTCGCTAAACCGGTGAACTCAGCAGCTTGCCGTCGCTGTGGAGATTCAGTGGGCGACCGAGTTCTTGCTCAACGGCAATCAATTCATCCCGGTGCCCCCTGAGCCGCAAGGTTGTGGGGCAGAAGTCCTGGGTCGGCATCAGCCGCAGTTCAAAGGTTTCAACCCGCTCGGCCTTGCGGCGATACAGCAGGCCAGCCATGGGTCCTAGTAGAGCCAGAAGCAGCGGCCAAAAGCCGAGTTGGGGGAGCAGCTGACGCAACACAAGCCCCAGGCTCGCGGCACCCACGGCACCCAGGCTGCTGAGCAGCACAGCGAGCGGCAGGCTGGAGGCCACAGCGCCTTCAAAGCGCATCACCTGGCGTTCTGGGTCGCCGCCACTGGCTTGCCAGCCGCGGGCTAGCAGCCAGTGGTTGAGGCCATCGAGAACCTCCACAGGAGGCCGGGAGCTGTTGACATCCACCGTGGTGGTGCGGTCCTTGCTGGCGGCCCTGAGAAAGAAACCCAGGCCAATGCCCATCAGCGAGGTGAGCAACAGGGTGGAACTGAGAACAGGATCCATTGCGGGGCTTTGAGCCCCGCCATTCTCAACGGCTCAGCACTTCAGCTGTGACCTTCTGGGGAGCAGCCGAGGTGGACTCGGTGTCCTTCAGCCAGCGATGCCAGGCGGGCATGAGCTCTTCAGCTTCTGCGCGGTAGGACTCCTCCAGGTGCAGCATGCGGCGGGGGCGACCGCGGCTGGGGCAGCGCTGGGAGTAGCTGCCAATGGCGCCTTGCTGATCAAGGAAGGCAATGGCTTGCTGCAGCACGGTTTCCGACAGGCGCAGGCGCGGATGGCGCTCAGCCAGCAGATTCATCAGGGCTGTTGGATAGGAATCGGCGGCCAAGAGGCAGTCGAGGATCCAGCAGACGGCCAATTCCAGGCCGAGGTACTGCAGTGGGGGCTGATCAAAAAAGCGCTTGATGTCGTTCAAGCCATGGTTGGCTTGGGCTCGCCGATGCGACATGGCCGATCCTGTGGTTTTGCTCTGAACGAGCACTAACTCAGTCTCGTTTTGATTTTCAAGTGAGATAGCCGGGTCATCGGGCAGATTGGGGCTGATTTGCCCTGCCGATGCCCCAAGACATCCCCGCTTCGCCCACCCACTTCGCTGTCTTTGACGGGGATCTCAGCCCTGAGTGGTTCGCACATTACAAAAATGCAAAGGCTTTGGCGGTGGACACCGAAGCCATGGGCCTCATCCACGGCCGCGACCGCCTCTGCCTGGTTCAGATCTGCGATGACCAGGACCGTGTGTGCTGCATTCGCATTGCCCGTGGCCAGAGCGACGCTCCCCTGCTCAAAGAGCTGATGGAAGCCACCGGCATCGAGAAGGTGTTCCACTACGCCCGCTTTGACGTGGCGGCCATGGCCAGTGGTCTAGGGATTGCTGTGAATCCGATCTTCTGCACCAAGGTGGCGAGCCGCCTGGCCCGCACCTACAGCCCTCGCCATGGGTTGGCGGCTGTGGTGAGTGAGCTGGTGGGGGTGGACCTCGATAAGCAGGCCCAAAGCAGTGATTGGGGCCGGGTTGAGGAGCTCAGCGAGCAACAGCTGGCCTACGCCGCCAATGACGTGCGTTATTTGCTGCCGGCCCGTGACCGTCTCGAGCAGATGCTGGTGCGCGAGGAGCGCTGGAGCTTGGCGCAGCGCTGCTTCCTCTGCATTCCGGTGTTCTCCGATCTCGACCGCTTCCAGTACGGCTCAATTTTTGAGCACCGCGCCTGAGTGGCCTAGGGCAAGAGGTGGCGCTGAATCGCTTGGGCGCTGGCCAGGCTGCCGCCGGCTGGCCCCATGCGGCGGCGCCCAATCCGCCCGAGCTCCTCACGCAGCTGAGGCTCGTTGAGCAAGAGCTGCATCCCGGTAGCCAAGGCATCGGGGCTCTGGCACACCCGCACGGCCCCGCCCAGTAGGCGGCTTTGGCGTTCAGCAAAGCCGCGCTTGAACTGCGGGCCTTGGCCTGGCAGCGAGAGGGCCGGGCAGCCCAGGCCTACCAACTGTTCGGTGGCGGTGCCGGCGCAGGCCAGGCCCAGCTCGGCCCAGGGGGCCCAGGTTTCAAAGCGGCCGCGGCCCAGCAGCAGCAAGCCGCCGGGTCCGCGCCAGGCGGCATCGGCATCGCTGCCGGTGGGGACCTCGGTTGTTTGGTAGCCGAGGGGCTCCATCAGGGCCCGCAGGCTGGCGTCATCGGGCTGTTGTCCGCAGGCCAGCAGCAGCACATGTTCGCTCGATGGCGGCAGCGCTTTGAGCAGGCGCCGCAGGTTGCGCCGGGCCTCCGGTGCCCGCGAGCCCGGCAGCAGCAGCAGGCGCCGCAGGCCCGTTAGCGAAGCGGGGATCGAACTGGGCAGGAAGCCATCCATCATTGGATTGCCAGGAGCCAGG
>CAJWAH010000039.1 GCA_913020095.1 uncultured Synechococcus sp. | reverse complement strand
CCAGGCCATGGAAAATTTCCTTTGGCGGCACTCAAACACTTGAGCCACCAGGCTGCCAATGAATGTTGTCAGAGCTTCATCAACCCACGGTCGCCATCGCTCTGGGTTGATCAGTAGCCAACGCGCCGAACACCAATCAAATTCCGTGTCAAGGAATTGTCTTGATCAGATTTTGACTTGGTGTAGAGCACCAAGCCATCCACCTCGAGGCGATACATCGTTGCCTGGCAATCATCCAAACCAGGGATCAAAACGGTTGAAGGGGTGATACACCCAGGTTGATTTTGCTGATCCATCAACGACACCACATCACCGGTGAGGCACTCGTCGTTGTTGCGCACAATCTCTGGGTCGTAGTTGAAACCCTGCACAGTTCCATCTTTGAGCAGAAAACGCTCGTTCACCAAGATCGGATCAGCCGCTTGGAACTGAGCCTCATTCCAATTGGCGATGCAGGTTTCCTGCTTGGCGCGCTGCTCCGCCGCCTGCTGCTGGAACTGCTCGACGGTTTGATCAAGATCCTGGGCCAGCGCTGGGCCGCTCAAACTCAGAGCAACCAAAGAAAGGAGGATTCTTTTCATACAGCCAGTGTGCTGCTGTTGGGGTGGTTTGGCAGGACCCCGGCAACCACAACACGTTTCACACCAAGCGTCAGAACGAGCCCCAACAGGTGACCTCAACGTGGGCGCTACCGCTGCGTTGAGTGGCCTCGCATTCCTCGAGGAAGCGGGTGCCCAACTTGTTAGCCAGCGCATCGTTCTTGATGAATACCGTTGCTTCTCGGTTCTGGAACGATTCAGCGGAGGCTTTGTGAGCCGTGGCAGCCTCCAGACCAAGAAATGCTGCACCACCGAGCAAACCGCCAGCGGCGGAGCCAATCACCAAACGAGTCAGAGCATTCATAGGAGATCACCATCTCCATCCATGGTGTGGACAGCAGCGGTCCAGCCGCATCCCCCGTTTTGGTGAATCAACAACACAGAAGTTCGTTGACGAACGTTGCGAGTCCCTACGTCGTGTGACGACCTCGATGGCGCAGCACAGCAGCGTGTCTTGGATTTGATCGAGCGAGCCAAGGAAAACCACGACCGTGCATAGCGTTTCAACTGGACCGCTCTGGTTCTCTTTGATCAACAAAGTGCTCAGACCCAGCGCCTCACGGCGGTGGAAAGCCAAGACGAAGCCATGGTGGGTGTCATTAGAAGGCATCAGCACCAGGTCCAGCAGGGTGCAAAAGCGTTGGTACTCCAGCCCAACCAAGGCGTTAGCGAACCAACCAGCGTGGATTTATCGCCAGCGCTGAGCCATGACTAAACAGTTCGACTCAGTGGTTGGGATCGGACGCGGCCGGCACCTGTCCTGAGGTTCGGGATCGGTGCCTTCCGTTTATGGATGCAGCTGGGAATCTGACCCATGTGAGGCAGATCCCTACTACCACCGCCAACCAGTGGATATCCCAAGCACCGGTCAATTCACTACTTGTTCAGATCAAGGCAGAAAGAAAGAGGCGCATCAGCGATAAGGAGTCGGCCGACCGGAGGAAAGGTCCAGCCATTCCTGAGACGCAAAGTGAAAATTCAGCGCTTAGCTGATCAACCCAGTGCTGGCTTCTGGCTTGGATTGGGCAATACCCAAGAGGGGAAAAGCGGATGTTCAGAAGAACAGACTCCTCGCTAGGCAAGCCAAAACCCGTCACCAAGTCCTATGGCTACGCGGACGCCATGCGGCACGGATACCTCACTGAGATGGAAATGCAGTGGCTCTATTGGCGTGAAGCCGCTCGAACTGAGGCCGAACGCGCGCGGCCATGGAACACCTGGAAAGGCTGATGAGCAAACCTTTTCATGCGTCCTTTGCATAAGTCAGGACAGCAGGGCTGACTAGCTACTAGAGATATGTCCTGGTCTGTCGAGCAGTCGGACCAGGCGAAAGCAGCGACGCTCTGGGTGAGTCCTCAGGGCGTTTTTTATGGCCGGCTCTTCTGTGAATGAGTGCCCGGAGGATTGCGTCTCCGGGACTTCGCCGCTCCGCCCGGAGTGGCTTTTGCGCCTAGGGGAGGCCGAACCAGATCCCCCCTAGGACTTGCCACCACCAGCGCACACGGGTGATGGATGCCGGTAGTTGATGCCTGTCATCCGCCGACAAAACCACGGTGACCCAATCCCCATGAGCGACTTTGTGCCCAATGAGCAGGCCTGGCGTTGCGAGTGATTGATGTTGAGGTTCACCCCCTCACCTGCACCTACCGAGATCCTGCAGCTCAGGCTCAGCTCCACGCGTTAGACGTTGGGCAACCAACAAACCCCGACACTCATTGCTATTGCAATTGGGTGGACCGCCGTGCCGTGATGACCTGAGGTTCGACCTGGATAAACCAGAAGAGGGAGAAAAGCGGAGCTTCGTTTCCAGCTACTGGGCCGGTTTACGTCACTTCCGGGACATCTCCCCCAAGTCGAAAAGGGAGTCAGATCAGAACACTTGGCAGGGCAAACACCAACACAGCAGTCCGAACCGAATTTAGGGGGTTTGACCAGGAGCAGGCCAGTGCTCACGCACCTCTTGCAAACGTTCCATGGCCTCACGGCGGCGCAGCCCCGGATCTTTGGCTTGCAGCAGAAAGGTGATGTGCCCCAACTTCCGCCCCGGCCTCGACTGCTCTTTGCCGTACCAGTGCAGGTGGGCCCCAGGCAGGCGCTGCAACTGCTGCAAACGATCGCTGTAGGGACAGTCGGATGTTTCAAAACCGAGCAGATTCACCATGAAGGCTCCTGAGGCAAGCCACTCAGCAGCTGAAGGTGGTTGGCCGCTGAGCAACGTCAGCTGCTGCTGGAACTGGCTGGTGCTGCAGGCCTCAATCGAAAAGTGGCCGGAGTTGTGGGTGCGCGGAGCTAGCTCATTAATCAACAGGCCTTGAGGCCCCAGAAACATTTCGATCGCCAGCACGCCGACGTAGTCGAGTGCCGTGACGAGTGACACCGCAATCGAACGGACACGGGCCTCCACCGCATGGCTCACGCCGGCTGGTGCCAGCACCCACTCACAGACCTGTTGATGCTGATGGGTTTCCACCAATGGCATCAGTTCCACCTGGCCGGCTGCATCGCGCGCCACCACCACGGCCAGCTCATGCTCAAACGGGACCAGTTCCTCGAGGATCCAGCGGCGCGGATCAACGCGCATCAACAACGCTTCCAGCGAGGCGCGGTTGAGCACCCGTTCGGTGCCTTGGCCGTCGTAGCCGCCTGTCATCGCCTTGGCCATGGCGGGAAGTTCCATGTGCTCCGGCAGAGCACCACCAGCGCTCACCACCTCAGCCAGGTCGCACCAGCGCGGGCAAGGCAGGTTCAACCGCTCCAGCAACAGGTGCTGGCTGCGTTTGTCCACCAGCTGCTGCAGAACAGCCGCCGAGGGCTGAAATTCCAAACCACGCTTCTCCAGCTCAGCAATGGTCTTGAGATCAACCCACTCGTTCTCAAAACCAATCGCATCACAACGCTCAGCGAGCTGAGTAGTGGCAGCACCATCGGTCGCGGCGCCGATCACCACCTCATCAACAAGCTTGCAAGCCGGATCGCTGGCACTGGATGCCTGCAGAGCCAAGTTCAATCCCATCGGGCCTGCGGCTTCCGCCAGCATCACCGCCAGCTGGCCGCTTCCAACGATGCCCGGCCGCTTCACAGGCAGCTCAAATCAATCGCTCAATCTAGTTGGCGCTACCGGTCTTCAGCCCTTGCTGAATCAGGCCAAGCACCAGCACCACCAGAAACAGCGCCAAACCGGCTGTGCAGGCATAGCTGATCTCAAGTTCCTGGAACGCCAAGTCGTAGACGTAATAGACAACGGTGCGGGTGGAGTCAGCCGGTCCGCCCTGGGTCATCAAAAACACCTCCTCAAACACCTTGGTGGCCGCGATGGCTGAAATCACCGCAACCAAGGCCACATAGGGGCGCAGCAGGGGCAAGGTGATGTCGAGGTGCTGCCTCCAGCCGACGCTGCCATCGAGCTCAGCGGCTTCATAGAGGTCTTTGGGAATGCCCTGCAGCCCGGCCAAAAAGATGACCATGTAGTAGCCAAGGCCTTTCCACAGGGTCACCAGCATCACTGAGGGCAAAGCGAGCAGGGGATCGGTGAGAAAGCCAATCGGCGTGAAGGCATCACCAAACAACGCCTGGCCCCAGCCATTGATCAAGCCGTTTTCGGCATAAAGCCAGCGGAAGGCGATGGCAGCAACCACGATCGACACCAGCACAGGGGTGTAGAAGGCTCCGCGGAACCAATGCATCCCCGGCAAAGCGCGATTCACCAGCACCGCCAGGGCTAAGGCGCCCAACACGATCGGTGGCACCACGCCCACCAAGTAGATCGCCGTGGTGCCAAGCACCCGCAAAAACATCGGATCAGCCAGCAACCGTTGGATGTTGGCCAAGCCAATGAACTGCAGTGGCTCACTGACATCGAGGCCAGAGCGGGTGAAGCTCATCAACAGCGCCATCAACGCCGGCACCAGCACGGTGAGGCAGACCAGCACCATCGCTGGCGCCACGAAAAGCCAAGGGAGCCAGGGGGAGCGGCGCATGCCTTCGGTTCGCTGCCTGCGCATTGTGAGCCAAACAGGCCATACATTCAGAAGCTCTGGTTCTGTGGTGTCGATGGACAGCGGCGGCGCGATGACAACCGTGACGGTGGAGCTGACGCGCCCCTATGACGTTGTGATTGGCCAGGGCTCACTGCAGCAGCTGGGCGAGCGCCTCAAGCAGCAAGCCATCCGGGTGGGCACCAAAGTTTTGGTGGTGTCGAACCCTGTGGTGGCTGAGCACTACGGCACCACGGTGATGGGATCGCTCAGCGCCGCTGGCTACCAGGCCGAGCTGCTGGTGATTGAAGCCGGGGAGGAGCAAAAAACACCGGCCACCGTGGCTCAGATCCACGACAAGGCCTACGCCATGCAGCTCGAGCGCAGCTCATTGATGCTGGCGCTCGGCGGCGGTGTGGTGGGTGACATGACCGGTTTTGCGGCGGCCACTTGGTTGCGAGGTGTCGCCGTGGTGCAAGTGCCCACCACCTTGCTGGCGATGGTGGATGCCGCCATTGGCGGCAAAACCGGCGTGAACCATCCCGGTGGCAAGAACTTGATCGGCGCTTTTCACCAGCCCAGGTTGGTGATGATTGATTCGGCCACCCTGGGCACGCTGCCGATCCGCGAAGTTCACGCCGGCATGGCTGAAGTGATCAAGTACGGCGTGATTGGCGATCCGGTGCTGTTTGAGGCCCTCGAAGCCCACGGCCCCCTGGACAGCCTCGAGGCCATCGGCACACCCTTGATGCAACAGATCCTGCGGCGATCAGCAGCTGCCAAGGCGCGGGTGGTGGCCCACGACGAGCGTGAAGGCAGCTTGCGGGCGATCCTCAACTACGGCCACACCCTGGGGCATGTGGTGGAAACCCTGACGGGCTATGGCACCTACCTGCACGGCGAAGCGGTAGGCATCGGCATGCACGCCGCTGGTCTGCTGAGTCAGCGGCTTGGGCTGTGGAGCGCTGAAGAGCAGCAGCGCCAGTTGGCATTGCTCAAGCGCTGCGGCCTGCCGTGGCAAGCCCCTGAGCTGGACACCGAGGCGATCCGAACCGCCATCCTGCGCGACAAAAAAGTGCAAAACGGCCGTGTCCGCTTTGTGCTGCCCACCGCCATCGGCCAAGTGGTGATTCGAGACGACGTGGACCTCGAGGCTGCCGTTGCTGCGCTCAAAGCCACCAGCGGTGTTGAGGCCTAACAGCAGGGCAGCTCAGCGCTCAGGGTTGCCGATCGAAACTCAATTCCGGCGTGCACCTGCCAGGGTTTTTCTTGGCGATCAACGAGCGCAACATTGCGGAAGCCCAGTTGTTCAAAGGCTGAGCAGAACTCGGTTTCAAGCCAAGCGCCACTGATGCAGCCGCTCCAGAGATCGGGATCCTGCTGCAACTCCAGCGGCACTGGCTTGTCGCAAATGATGTCGCTGATGGCCAAGCGCCCCCCAGGGGCCGTAACGCGCCTGATTTCCTGAAGCAGCTGTCCGCGCCGAGACGGCTGCACCAAATTCAAAACACAGTTGCTCAGCACCACATCGATGCAGCCATCGGCCAGCAAGGGCTGACCATCGAGATCGTTTGCCAGCTGATCGATTTCAGCTCGCCGAAACGACACATTGCCGTAACCGATTTGACTCGCCACAGAGCCGCAGGCGCCGTTGGCCAGCTCCAACATGTTGGGATTGCGGTCGAGCCCAAGCACCGAACCCTCAGCGCCCACCAGTTGACTGCAGATGAAGGCGTTCTTACCGCTGCCACTGCCCAGATCAAGCACGCGATCGCCAGGGCGAACCCAGCGGGTGGGATCGCCGCAGCCGTAATCGCGGCTGACCACCTCCTCGGGGATGACCTTCAACAGGGCTGGATCGAACGGAACCGCCGCACACAGGCAGGCCTCTTGCTCCAAGGCAGCAGCGCCATAGCGCTCATCAATGGCATCCCGGTGATCCGGAGGGCAACAGGAATTAGACATCGAAAAAACCTAGTCGCCCGTAGCAACACCAGTTGGGGCCACAGGCGAAGACCCATTTCTGGGCCCTATCCCGTTCAGTACTTATCGCTGGTGGAGACAGGAACTCCAACAAAGTCCTCGAGTTCATCCAACTGCGGACGGCGCATCACAAAAGCCTTCAGCGGTGAAGAACTCATGCCGATGGCACGGATGATCAAAAAGTCCAGCGAGAAACGGCCAGCTCCATTGAGAGCCACACAAGCCGAGCCACCGAAGTAGAGGATCAACAACTCCAGCGCATAAATATTGAATCCACCGGTAACGATGATGGAGTGATAAATCGCCACTGAGATGGTTCCCACAACAGCCAGGCCACCCAAGCGAGCGCCAAGGCCAAAAATCATCAACCAACTGCCAATGATCTCGGAATAGGCGGCGACGTAGGACAGCAGAACAGGGAAAGGCAGATGCAGTGGTTTGACAACCGATTCAGCAAAGCCCTGAATATCAGCAAGTTTGTCGTAGCCGTGGTGAATCAAAACGCTTCCCACGCAGACGCGTAGGAGCAGGAACCCAAGGGATCGAGCCATGACTTGCATGGGCTTTACATAACTACATCAACCTTAAGGAGGATTGTCTGCTGCCGTGGCTGCCCCTGGCACGCAGCACAACGACAGGCCTGCACTTGAATCACACGACAGGCTCCATCCAGTCAAACGGAGACCGCTGGCCAAGCAGCTAGCCGATTCATTCGTCGATCAGATGCATGGTCGCCCTGAAAGCAGGTTGAGCGATCAGCGGTTGACCGTTGGATACGCCTGCTTCAACGCTCCAAAAATCCTGCGCAAGAATCCGCTGACCTCGCGATTGCGTTATGCCCCTGGTCACGATCAATGTTTGGCAGGGACTACCCGAGAATCAAATTGATCAGATTCAGCAGGCCACCCATGCTTGCTTGGTGAAAGCTTGGGGCATTCCTGACAACGGGGGCTACTACCTCATCAACGAGCGTCCCCAATCAAGAATGCGAATCGACAGAACGATGTGGGGGATTGAGCGTTCCAATCAGCCACCCATCCTGCTGCAAATCACGTCGTCTCCAAGGAGTGCAGAGATGAAGACCAGCTTTTACAAGCTTCTCGCCGGCGAGTTCGCTCGACTTGGCTTTCGACCCGAGGATCTCTTCATCAGCATCACACCCAGCAACCCAGAAGATTGGTCTTTTGGGAATGGCATCGCGCAGCTACTCGATGGTGCCCAAACGACTGAATCGAGTTCTGATTGAAGCGATCAGCTGGGCCACCAAGCCGGCGGACAGGCAGGCCGCTGCGGTAGTGGCGCCGTATTGCTTTCGAGCAGCAACCACCAGAAGCCGCCCAACAGGTGGGGATCCACCAACCTCAGCAGTTGTTCGCGGCGGCTGAGACGAGCGGCCAACGGCAATGGTCCTGGCTCAGAGAGGGCCGTGATCTCCTGGGCCAGGCCCAATTGCAGCAGCACCTCTCCCTGCAGGGCTGCCCCTTGCCAGTGCCAACCGGCAGCCGCGGCGAGCTGCTCAACCAGGGTTGTGCAGACATGGGCTGTGAGGTCCATACGCCCGGGATCACGCAACAGCTCGGTGCTGGTGCGCTGCTCACGGCAGGCCAACAAGGTGCCCCCATCACGGCTTGGGGCGTAGTAGCGCGAGGCCGGCATGGCGTAGTCAATCGCCAGCAGCCATCCCTGGCGCAAACAGGCCCGTGCCTGCTCAAGCCAGGGGCCCAGTGCTGGGCACCATTCGCTGCTCCAGCCATCAGGACGCCCGCCGCCGCCTGGCGGCAACCCCAGCTGCTCCAACTGCGCCAGCACCGCCGGAGCCAAACCAGCCCCCACCTTCCAGCAAGGCTGCTGCTGCCCATCGAGGCCCACCAGCCACTCATGCCAGTGGCCGTTCTGCAGGCCAAATCGCTGCACGGGCAAGGCATCGAGAAGCTCGTGGGCCACGATCAATCCGCGGCGCGGTTCAGCAGCTAACTGCTGCGGGGAACACCAGTGCACAGGCACAGCGGCGCCGGCCAAGGTTTGCTGCTGACGCGCCTGCAGCGCCGGACTGCTCTCCACCAACACCAGCTCGAGCCGGTCCAGCCAAGCCGGAGATTCAGCGCCAATCCCATCGATGAGATCGCGCATCAACTGACCATCGCCAGGCCCCCACTCAATCAAGGTCAGGGGTCCTGACTCGGCGGCCAGGGCATCGAGGCAAGGCCACAGCTGACGGCCCAACAATTCGGCAAACACCGGGCCTTGGGAGGGAGCGGTGACGAAATCACCGCCAGAACCGAAGCGCACCTGGCCACTGCCGTAATACCCATGCGCAGGGTCATTCAGGAGCCAATCCATCACCGCCACAAAGCTTTGCGGCCCAGCGCTGGCCTGAAGCCGCTGCACCAGCCAGGAGCTCTGCTGCTGTTCCTCCACAACACCTCCGCTGGACATCAACGAGAATGCATCACCCCTTTGCCGTTGGTTATGCCCCGCTGGTTGCTGTCTGCCATCTGCGCATTGCTGTTGTGCCTCTGGCAGCCATCGGCGGCCCTTGCCATCGACGATCCCTCGGTCTTACCGGATCAACCCACCCCGGTGATTGATCTGGCCAGGATCCTGACCGACAGCCAGCGCAAAAACCTGGAGCAAGAACTCGAGGGCGTGGAAGCCAAGGTGGGCTGGAAATTACGTGTACTCACCCAATTCGATCAAACACCAGGACTGGCCGTGCGCGATTTCTGGCAGCTGGATGAGCGCAGCCTGCTGTTGATTGCCGACCCCCGCGGCGGCAATTTGCTGAACTTCAACGTGGGCGACGCCTTCTTTGCGCTGATGCCACGCACCTACTGGGTGGAACTGCAAACCCGCTTTGGCAATCAGTTTTATGTGCGCGACCACGGCGAAGACGGCGCCATTTTTGATGCCCTCGAAGCCGTTGAAATTTGCTTGGAGCGTGGTGGTTGCCAGGTGGTGCCTGGCTTGCCCAAGACCCGCAGCGGTAAGATTATGCGACGCATTTTGCGTCAGGTGGCTTGTGGTGCCTACGAGGATTTGGGCGACGTCTCGACACTGGCCGATCCGAGTGTGGTGGCTGCCATCGTTGCCGGGCATCGCCAGGACGGCGAGCCTTAGGCTTTGCTGAAGGTTCCGAGGGCCGCGAAAACGCTCCATTGAGGGACCCAATGCGCATAGGCATGCCGGTCATGAAGCCACGGGTGAGCGACTTGCGCGCAGGGCGGGGCTCGTGTGGGTGTTCCGAGGCTGGTGTGCCCACATAGAGCGGGGCCATGTGGAGTCCCAGCGTCAGGTCGGGTTGCTTGGGCGTGTCCCCACCGCCACGCGACGCGAACTCGATTAGCCGTTGAGGCAGCGCTTCGTACTTGCCGTACGATGACATACTAGACAAGCGGAAGCTGCCGACAGACGCTTCCCGGCGTAGGGGAGACCGCGCGCGGGCTTGATCAGGGGCGTTGCTTTGCGACTGGAGCTGAGGCCGCCACCTGAGAGCAACAGTCGACGCGGAGGTGTTGGGTCTTCTCACAAGTGTTGGCGGTGCGGCGGCTCTCGATGGAGGCTGGCGGGTGCGACAAGGGTAAGTCTGTGCACTCAGACACGCACAACTCCCACCACATCACACAGCCACAGCTGATGCACGCGCATCAAGTGAATCGCACGTACCTGATGCGCTGCGTGCTTGTTGCGACGAGATGCGAGGGCTGCTCGTTTGAGTGCACGTTCCCTATCTTCTCTCTCACGCAGCCGCAACGTGGCTTTGCTCAATTTTCCACGCCGGGGCTTGTGCTTGCGCGGCTTCTTGTGTGTCTGCGATACATGTTCATTCCGCGTTGAGAAGTGGCAGCAGAGCAGCCTAGCCTGCACAAGCGACGCTACCTCGGCGTCGGCGTTTGGTGAGTCGAAGCGCTTGGAGCGTGGAATGGTGTGCCCCTTGTTGTTGGCTGCCCAGTCCTCATGTGGAAGTTGCCTGTCTACGGCGCCGGGCGCTGGGAACGGCGGCGGGTCCTCCTGAAGAGCGCCGTACGGAAACCGCCA
>CAJWAH010000038.1 GCA_913020095.1 uncultured Synechococcus sp. | reverse complement strand
TGATCAAGGTTTGGGATGCCATCAATGACCCCCTAATCGGCTGGCTCAGCGATCACACCAAAACCCGCTGGGGGCCTCGCCTGCCCTGGATCTTGGCGGCAGCGGTGCCACTGGGCATCAGCCTGGCGGCGCTGTGGTGGGTGCCACCAGGCGGCGTTGTCCAGCGCACCACCTACTACGTGGTGATGGCGATCCTGCTGATGACCGCCTACACCAGCGTCAACCTGCCCTACGCGGCGCTCTCCACCGAGCTCACCACCGATAAGCGGATCCGCACCCGACTCAATGCCGCCCGCTTCACCGGATCGATCCTGTCTGGCTTGAGTGGCTTGATCGTGGCGTCGTTGGTGCTCAACCAAGGCGCGCCGGGCTACCTGCTGATGGGGCGCATCACCGGCAGCATCGCCGCCGTTTCCACCCTGCTCTGCTGTTGGGGCCTAGCGCCCTTTGCCAAGAAGGCCCAACGGCCCAGCGGCCAAAGCGAGCCATTGCGACAGCAACTGCGGCGCATTCGCGCCAATGGGCGCTTCCTGCGGGTGCTGGGGCTGTATCTGCTGCTCTGGTTTGGGCTGCAGCTCATGCAGGTGGTGGCCCTCATCTATCTGGTGCAGGTGATGCGGGTTCCGCCTGAGCTCTCCACCTGGATCCTGCTGCCGTTTCAGCTCAGCGCCCTGGTAGGCCTCCAGCTCTGGAGCCTGCTGGCCAATCGCCTCGGCCGGGTGATCACGCTGCGCTGGGGGGCGGCGCTGTGGATCGTGGCCTGCATCCTTTCGATGCTGCTGCCGCCCTTGGGCGACAACCCCAGCGGCCTTGCCATGGCACCACTGGTGGGATTGATCGTGTTGGTGGGCCTCGGGGCCTCCACCGCCTACCTGATCCCCTGGTCATTGCTGCCCGATGCCATCGACGCTGATCCCAGCAAACCCGCTGGCCTTTACACCGCCTGGATGGTGTTCAGCCAGAAGCTGATCATTGGCTTCTCGATGCAGCTGTTTGGCGTGCTGCTGTCGCTCTCGGGCTACATCTCCGCCAGCAGCTGCAGCGGAGCGTTGAGCTACATCGCTCAGCCCACCTCAGCACTGATCACCATTCGCCTTTGCATGGGCCTGATCCCTGCGGTGCTGGTGGTGTTGGGCCTGGTGGTGATGCGGGATTGGCCAAGCAGCGTGCCAACGCGCTCAGAAGTGACACACTGAGCCGCGATGGCACTTCGCACCCCTCGCTGGCTTCGCCGCCTCGGCAGCAGCTGCCTGATTGGCGGCCAAGCGTTAGCGGCGGCTGCTCGCGGTCGCGTTCCGATTGGCGAGCTCAGCGAAAACCTGATGGAGGCGGGGCCCTCCAGCTTTTTGGTGGTGCTGATCATCGGCATGGCCGCCGGCACGGTGTTCAACATCCAAGTGGCCGCTGAGCTCACCAAGCAGGGAGCCGGCTCAACGGTGGGCGGCATCTTGGCCCTGGGCTTAGCCCGCGAAATCGCGCCATTGCTCACCGCGATGTTGCTCACTGGCAAGGTCGCCACCGCCTATGCCGCCTCACTCGGAACCATGAAGGTCACCGAGCAAATTGATGCCATCACCATGCTGCGCACCGACCCGGTGGAATACCTGGTGGTGCCAAGGGTGATAGCCATGCTGGTGATGTCGCCGGTGCAATGCCTGCTGTTTTTCGGCATTGGCATGTGGTCGGGCATGCTCAGCAGCTCGATCCTCTACAGAATTCCGCCACCGGTGTTCTGGAGCTCGATGCGCACCTGGATGCAACCCAGTGATGTGCCATCGATGCTGCTCAAGGCCACCGTGTTTGGCCTGGAGATCGCGATCATTGCCTGCGGCTGGGGACTCACCACCCGCGGCGGCCCCAAGGAAGTGGGCACCAGCACCACCGGTGCTGTGGTGATGATTTTGCTGATCATCGCCATCACAGATGTGATCCTCACCCAGGTGCTCTATGGCTGATACGGAACTGCAACCCCGCTTCTGGGTGCCCTTGGGCGTTGTGGGATTGGGGCTGGCCTGCGGCCTGCTCAGCTGGATTGCCGCCGCCGTGGTGGTGCTGTTTGGCCTATTCCTGATGCTGCAAACCGCGCTGCTCAGGCTTCGTTTTGAAGCCGAAGCGCTGGTGGTCACCCGCAGCGGCACTGAAATTCGCCGCTTTCCCTACAGCGACTGGATGAACTGGCAGGTGTTTTGGCCAGTGGTGCCGGTGCTCTTCTATTTCCGTGAAGTGAAGAGCATCCACTTCCTGCCGATGCTGTTTGACGCCAATGCCTTGAACGAGCAGCTGACTACGCGCATCGGTCCCAGCGGAACACATTTAAAAGAGGCTGCACCACCAGCTGACGCCCCCCACGAATGAAGCGGAACTGGGCCAAACGGCCTTCCACCTCGCAGTAGCCCTGCCACTCGCCTTTGCGTTTGATCTCCTTGAGGCTGATCACCTGGGCCTGACCGCCAAGCACACGGCTGAGCTTGCGCCTGACCAGGCGCTGCATCGAAGGGGAGATCCCCTGAGGCATTCAGCTCACGGCGATGGGAATAGGTCATAGGGGAGCTCAACCCTGCTTTGGCAGAGCACCACAATCTCTTCGTGTTCTCGAAACACAACAGCGCCGCTGTCACACTGCAGTGAGGAACACATCGCGCAGTGGAAAGCACACCAGCGCCGGAACCGAGCTGGCAGCAACTGGCCCTGCAGGAACTCCAGCAGCAACGCCAGTCCCTGGAAGGGGAAATCAAAGAGCTGGAGCAACGCCGCGATCAACTCCAGGCGGAGATCAGCAGCCACTTCACCGGCCAGGCCGATGGCCTCAGTCGCCGCGTCAAAGGCTTTCAGGACTACCTGCAGGGGGCCCTGGTGGATCTGGCCCGCAGCGTGGAACAGCTGGAGCTGGTGCCCGAAACCCTGGCGGTGCAGCCCTCACCACTGGATCAACAGCAGCAACAGGAGGCCGCCCAAGCCAGCGAAGAGGAGCCAGCCCCCGCGCCGGTGAGCGCCAGCGGCCTGTTTGCCGGTGAAACCACCTTGATCAGCGAACGGCTCGCGGCCTTTCGCGACAACCCTGATTTCCATGCCGATGCCTGGCAATTGCGCCGCAGCCTCGATCAGAGCGGCCACGACCTGCTGAGCGACTGGTTCCTCTCCCAAGGAGGCCGTGGCGCCCAGCCCAGCGGCGGCAGCCGCAGCCGCAATGTGCTGGTCACCGCAGCTGCGGTGAGCCTGCTGGGTGATCTCTACGGCGAGCGGTTTCAAACCCTGGTACTGGCCGGCGCACCCGAGCGCCTTGGCGACTGGCGCCGCGGCCTGCAAGACGGGCTTGGCCTCAGCCGCGAAGACTTTGGACCCAACAGCGGGGTGGTGCTGTTCGAGCGCCCCGATGCCCTGATCGAGCGGGCTGACCGGCTGGAAGAACAAGGGGAGCTGCCCTTCATCGTGGTGGATGCAGCCGAGCGCGCTGTTGAAACAGCGATCCTGCAATTCCCGCTGTGGCTGGTGTTCGCCGCTGATCCCCAAGAGTTGGCCTACGAGGAGGAGCTGCTTTGAACCCATTGGCGATTCTGGTGGTGCCGTTGGGCTACCTGCTCGGCAGTTTCCCCAGCGGCTATCTCGCCGGGCAATGGTGCGCCGGCGTCGACATCCGCCAACTGGGCTCTGGATCCACCGGCGCCACCAATGTGCTCAGGCAGGTGGGCAAAGGGCCTGCCCTGGTCGTGTTTCTCGTCGATGTGTTCAAAGGCAGCGCCGCGGTGATCGTGGCCAGGGGCCTGCTGGGCGCCGGCGCCTATGGCTGGCTGGTGGCCGCCGGGCTGGCGGCACTGGCGGGCCACATCTGGCCGATCTGGCTGGGCGGCAAAGGCGGTAAGGCCGTGGCCACAGGTTTTGGCATGCTGCTGGGCCTAGTGCCTGCCGTTGGCTTGGCCTGCCTGGGCGTGTTCCTCACCAGCCTGGCGCTGAGCCGCATCGTGTCGATCAGCAGCGTGCTGGCCGCAGCCTCGCTGCCTCTGTTGATGGCAGGCGCCGGCGCCCCTGGGGCCTACCTCGGCCTGGGTGTTGTGGCCGCAGTGATGGTGATTTGGCGGCACCGCAGCAACCTGGCCCGGCTTCTGAAAGGCGAAGAGCCGCGGCTGGGGCAAAAGGACTAGCCCAGTTCGCGGCTGCGCTCAGCTGCACGCACCACCGCCTCGATTAATGCCGAACGCAAGTTCGATTGCTCCAGCACTCGGATGCCGGCGATCGTGGCGCCGGCCGGGCTGCTGACCATGTCCTTGAGCTCACCGGGGTGCAGCTCCTGCTCAAACAACAATGCGGCGGTTCCCGCGAGTGTGCGATGGGCCAGGTGATGGGCACGGGCGCGAGGCAATCCGGCGGCAACGGCTCCATCGGCGAGGGCTTCGGCCACCAACGCCACAAAAGCCGGGCCTGAGGAGGTCAGCGCCAAAAATGCAGGCAGCTGGCTCTCAGGCAGTTCGAGCACCTCACCCACCGCGGCAAACAGGGTTTGCACGCGCTGCTGCTGCTCAGGGCTCACCCCATCACCAAACGCCAACCCCACCAAACCTTGGCGCACCAACGCAGGCGTGTTGGGCACAGTGCGCACCACCCGCCAACCCGGAAAGCAATCCTGCAAGCGCTCTGAGCTCACGCCCGCCAACACGGAAATCAGCAGCGGAGGCTCAGCTCGATTGGCTGCAGCAGCCGCAATCGCCGTGCGGCCACCCAATTGCTCCACCAAACCATCGAGCTGCTGCGGCTTGAGGGCCAACAACAATTCCGAAACAGCCAAACAGGCGCTTGGCTCGGTGTGCACCGGGCAACCAAAGCGTTGACGCAACGCTTGCGCCGAAGCCTCAGAGGCCACCGAAAGCTGCAGCTGCTCGCGATGCAGCAGGCCAGCCTCCAGCCAAGGAGTGACCAGGGCCTGGGCCATGCGGCCCAGGCCAATCACACCAAAGCTCAAGGGCGAATCAGCCGTTGATGGCATCCTGCGTGCCCCAAGCCGGGCTCGGAGCCGCCGGTGCTGTTGTTTCTTCTTCGCGGGCCATCACGCTGGGGGCAGCGGATTCTTCACTGCTAGCGGTGGTGACCGTCACGCAGCTGGGGGCGAACAGGAAGATGCTTTCGCCCACACGCTCTTGGTGGCCATCGATGGCGTAGGTGCCACCAGCAACGAAGTCCACAGCGCGCTGAGCCTGATCGGGCTCCATCATCGTCAGGTTCAAGATGATGGTCTTGCGCTCGCGCAGGGCCTGGATGGTTTTGGGCATCTCATCAAAGCTGCGCGGCTCCATCACCAGAACTTCCGCAGCAGCGGAGGTGATGCCGGGCATGCCGATGACGTTGGAGCTCGCGAAGGGATCGCCATCGTCGAAGCTGCCAATCGGTGCGATCGCGCCGCCGCGATCAAGCGTGGAATCGGAGGGCTCGAGGCCGTCCTCATACTCCAGCTCAGTGCCGTAGTCGTCATCGAGGTAGTCGTCACCAGCGACAACCTTCTTGAGACGAGAAAAAATGGACACCGCCGTGAGCCCCTTTGTGGTGATGTCCTTGAATAGCGTCTGCGCCAGTCAGTTGCAACTGGTCACCGCTTAATCCGAACCAAACAGCGCACTGCCCACTCGCACCACCGTGCTGCCCTGCTGGGCTGCCAATGGCCAATCACCGCTCATTCCCATCGAGCGACCGGCCAAACCGAGACCGTCTGCATGGCCCACCGCTTCAGCGAACAAGGCACGTAACTCCTGCTCAGCCAGCTCGCGCGGCGGGATCACCATCACCCCCTGCCAGTGCACATGGGGCAGGCTTTGCAGCTGCGGCCAGAGGGATTGGGCCTCTAGCCAACTCAACCCCGCTTTGTTGGCATCAGGACGCAACTTCAACTGCAGATAGAGCTGCGGACACATCGCCAGCTCGCCGGCGATGCGGCTGATGCGCGCAGCCAGGCTGAGGCTATCGACGGCATGAATCGTGCTGAACGCCTTGAGCACAGGGCGCACTTTGTTGGCCTGCAGGCGGCCGATGAACTGCCAGTCGAGATCGGCGAGATCGGCGAGCTCTTGCTGCTTCAACGCCGCTTCCTGCACCCGGCTTTCCCCGAAGCTGCGCTGCCCTAACCCATAAAGAGCGCGAATCTCAGCGGCGGAGCGCCCCTTGCTCACCGCCAACAGCTTCACCCCGGCTGGCAACTCCTGCAGGATCGCTTCATACCGCTGCGCCAGGCTGCCCACGATTCAGATGAAGGTCTGATCAAACAGCTTTTTCCAGAGCGGCAGCTCCGGCGACTGATTGCGCCTCAAGCGCAGCAGGTTTTGTTCAGCGTGATGACGCGCATCGGAAAACGGCATCGCTTCAAAGCTGGTTCCCTGCGGCTGGGAGGTAACGCGAAAAAACATCCGCTGGGCATAGAGCGTGGCGTAGATCTCCTCACCACTTGGAACCGGGCAGACGCGGTAGAGCATCCCGAAGGTGGGGTGATTGAGATAACGCTCGACGCTCATGCCTGCGGCCAGAACCTCTAAATCCTGCCGTAGCGCCAGCGCATTGCCAGCAACAGCAACAAACCCGCCAAGGCCAAAGCGTTGAGCCCAGCGGCTGCCGGCGGCGGTAATCGCAGTTGGGACGGGGCTCTCCACTGCCCCCCTCGGGCCTGCAACGCCTCGGCGCCTTGCTCAGCGCGCAGCAGCACATTGGCCAGCAAACGCTCACCCACCGCCAGCACCAGGTTGGTGGCTCCGCGCCAGCCCAACTGCTTGAGATTCAAAGCGCGGGTGGCCACAGCCCGCAGCAGGTTTTGCAATTCCTCCTGCACCAAGGGCAAAAAACGCAGGGCCAAGAGCAGCTGAAAGCCAAGGCGCTCCACCGGCACGCCCAACCAGGCCAAGGGGGTCAAGAGAGCCGTGAGACCCCAGGCCAAGGCTTCTGGAGGCGTGCTCACCAGCAGCAGATTGGCGCTCTGCATCACCGTGAACAACAAGGTGGCGCTGTTCACGCCGAGCTCCGCTGAACGGCGCGTGATGCGCAGGGGGCCCGCTTGCCACAGCTCCCAGGCCGGCGGGGCCGGCAGGGGCTGGCTGAGTTGCAGCTCCTGGGGCGGGCGCTGCACTGGCTGCGGCTGCTCGCGGGGGGAGGGCAACACAGCCGCCAACAGGCCCACCGCCAAGCTGAGCGACAGCAGCAACGGCACGCTGCGGCGCCACAAACGCCAGGGCAAACCACTGGCCAAGGTGATCAGCAGCAGCAGGCCCACCAAGGCCAGCCGCCACCAAGGCGAAGCCAGGATGGGAGTGAGCAGAAAAGCCAAGCTCCAGGCGTATTTGAGCCTGGGATCAAGCCGCCGCAGCCAACCGCGGCGACCAGCCACGTACTGGCCCAGGGGAAGCTGCCGCAGCCAATCCATTAGCGGCTGGCAGCACGGGCCTGATCCCGTTCGGCATCCCGTTGTTGCTTACCGCGCCAAAACAGGCGCACGGGCGAGCCCTCAAAACCAAGGCCCTGGCGGATCTGGCGCTCCACGTAACGGCGGTAGGTGTCGCCGAACAGTTTGGGCTCGTTGACGAACAACGTGAAGCTGGGTGGTCGCACCGCCACCTGGGTGCCGTAGTAGAGCCGCCCTTGCCGGCCTCCCCGGGTGGTGGGGGGGCTGCGCCAACTCAAGGCCTCCTGCAGCACCTCATTGACCACTGCCGTGGAGACCCGGCGGCGGTGCTGTTCCACCGCCAGCACGGCCAAGGGGAAGATGCGCTCCACCCGCTGGCCCGTGAGCGCTGAGATGAACAGCATCGGAGCCCACTCGAGGAAATAGAGCTTGCTGCGCAGCTCCTTCTCCATCGCCGGCATGGTGTGGCTGTCCTTCTCCACCAGGTCCCACTTATTGACCACCACCAGGCAGGCCCGGCCCTCCTCTTCAATGCGGCCTGCTAGGCGCTGATCCTGCTCGGTGACACCTTCTTCCGCGTCAATCACCAGCACACACACATCGCTGCGCTCGATGGCTTTGAAGCTGCGGTTGATGCCAAAAAACTCCGGGCCGTAGTTAACGCTGCGGCGCCGGCGAATGCCGGCGGTATCGAGGAGCTTCCAGCTCTGGCCCTCCCGCTCGATGCTGGTGTCGATGGTGTCGCGGGTGGTGCCGCGAATGGGGCTAACGATGGCCCTGTTCTCACCGCAGACGGTGTTGAGCAGGCTGCTCTTGCCAACGTTGGGGCGCCCAACGATGGCCATCTGAATGGGCTCAGCAGCCTCCTCTTCATCTTGCGGAGGCAAAAAGTCGAGCACCTGATCGAGCAGGTCGCCGGTGCCGGCGCCATGGATCGCGGAGATGGGCTTGGGCTCGCCCAAGCCGAGCGACCAGAACTCAGCCGCCATGGCCAAGCCCTGCTCAGGCGACTCGCATTTATTGACGCCCAACAACACCGGACACTTCTGCTGGCGCAACCAAGCGGCAATGGCTTCATCGGCGGCCGTGAGCCCCTGCTGGCCATCAACAATCACCAGGGCCACGCAGGCTTCGGCCATCGCCAAGCTGGCCTGCTCGCGGATCTCCGGCAGAAATTCGCTGTCGTCGTCGAACACCAAGCCACCGGTGTCCACCACCCGAAAGGTGCGGCCACCCCAAAAACCCTCTTGGTAGGTGCGGTCGCGGGTGACACCCGGCTCGTCATGGACGATCGCGTCGCGACTGCGGCACAGACGATTCACCAAAGTGGACTTGCCCACGTTGGGCCGTCCGATGATGGCCACCACCGGCAGGGCCACGGCTGCGTTCCTCTCGTTTTTACGTTGTTTAAACCCTACAGGCCGGCCCTAAGCGGGCTCAGCCACTGGGGCTATTTTTCGCTCAAAAAATAATAATAAAAGCGTCTAATTTACTCTGACGAGCCTTAATCAAGCCGAAGAGATTACGTCCGTTCAGAGAAAAGAACCTTTTTCTCTCGCTAGGTGATGGGCGTTCCACCCCGTCGCTCACCGATGATCGATCTCATCATCACCAGCATCGTGGTCGACCTTTCCGACCAGAAGCTGTACGCCTACAACGGTCCGCAGCTGGTGCGCACCATTCCGGTGAGCTCTGGCAAGGCATCGACTCCGACCCCCACCTTCAGCAGCAAGGTGCAGTCCAAGCATCGCTCCGTGACCATGCGCGGACGCGGCTATGTGGCCCCTGGTGTGCCCTGGGCCATGTGCGTTCCCGGCGGCATGATCTGCATGCATGGCGCCCCTTGGCAGGAAGCAGCCGGCCAGGCCTATGGCGTTCCCCGCAGCCACGGTTGCGTGCGCATGCCAACGGTGCAGGCCAAGTGGCTGTTCCACCGCACCAAAACCGGCACCCCCATCACGATTCAGACCTGAGCGCCGCGGCCGATCAGGCCACAGCGCGATCGCCGGGATGCCCGCTCACAGGGTCCTTTGGCACCGGCAACTCCGGCGCCAGGGGGCCCTGTTCCTTAAGTGCTTCTGAGCGCTCAGCCAGCCAAGCCAGCAGCCAACTCACCGCCGTGGCGCGGCGCGTGCGGCGCGGATAGAGCTCACCAATGCGGTAGCCGGCGAACTGCAGCTGCTGCTTCAGCAGTTGCTTGTGCTCCTTGGCGATGGAGCGGGTGAGGCGCACCGATGCAGGGCGCTCCGCAATCACCTGGGGAGCTTGCGGGAACGCTTCAGCCCACTCCGCTGGGGTGTTGCCCCCAGCCGCCCAGTGCTCTGCAGCAGGCACATACCCCAAGCGTTCCCAGATCCGTTCGCAAACGAACTGATCGCTGCAGCGATCTTCAAGGATCTGCAGCAGCAGCTCACGGCTGAGGGGCCAAAGCTCGGACACATCAATCGGCAGCATGGAGCCATGCTCGCCTCCACGCCGCTCCAGCTTCCAGGCCATGGCGTTTCGCGCCAGCTGCGCAGCCGCGTGCTGCAGTCACCGCTGGCTGGTGTGTCTGATCGCGTCTTCCGCCGCCTGGTGCGGCGCTGGTGCCCGGATGCCCTGCTGTTCACCGAGATGGTGAATGCCACCAGCCTGGAGATGGGCCATGGCCGCGGAAAAGTGGAGGAATTGGCCGCAGAAGAAGGCCCCATTGGCGTGCAGCTGTTTGATCACCGGCCGCAGGCCATGGCCGAAGCCGCCAAGCGCGCCCAAGACGCCGGAGCCTTTTTGATCGACATCAATATGGGCTGCCCGGTCAAAAAAATCGCCAAAAAAGGCGGCGGCAGCGGCCTGATTCGTGAACCTGATCTGGCGGCCCGGATCGTGGAGGCCGTCAGCCAGGCGGTGCAACTGCCCGTCACGGTCAAAACCCGGCTGGGCTGGTGCGGCAGCGATGCCGATCCGCTCACCTGGTGCCAACAACTGCAAGATGCCGGCGCTCAGCTCCTCACCCTGCATGGCCGCACCCGCGAGCAGGGCTTTAAAGGCCATGCCGACTGGCAAGCGATTGCCCAGGTCAAGGCGGCACTCACAATCCCGGTGATCGCCAATGGCGACATCAACACCCCAGCCGATGCCCAGCGCTGCCTGGCCATCACCGGCGCCGATGGGGTGATGGTGGGCCGCGGCAGCATGGGGGCGCCTTGGCTGGTGGGGCAGATCGATGCCGAGCTCAGGGGGTTGCCAATTCCAGCGGCGCCCGATGCCACTGGACGGCTGCAACTCGCCAAAGAACAACTACT
>CAJWAH010000037.1 GCA_913020095.1 uncultured Synechococcus sp. | reverse complement strand
ATCGTGGGTCACGTAGATCACCGGTGCACCGATGCTGCGCAGGATGTGCTGCAGTTCGGCGCGGAGCTCCTCGCGCAACTTGGCGTCGAGGTTGCTCATGGGTTCATCGAGCAGCATCAACCGCGGCCGTCGCAACAGGGCGCGGCCGAGTGCAACCCGTTGCCGCTGGCCTCCCGAGAGCCCCGCTGGCTTGCGGTGCCGGAGGTCTTGGAGCTGCAGCAGATCGAGAACCCGGTTGATCTCTTCTTTGATGAGCTCGGGCCTTGTGCCCCGCAGTTCGGGGCCGAGGCTGAGGTTGCGCTCCACGCTCAGGTGGGGATAGAGCGCGTAGCTCTGGAACACCAAGGCCACCCCACGATCGGCTGGTGGGGTTGTGGTGATGTCGTCGTCGCCCAGCAGGATCTGCCCGCTGCTGGCTGGATCGAGTCCCGCGAGCAGGCGCAAGGTGGTGCTTTTGCCGCAGCCACTGGGTCCCAGCAGGGCAAGGATCTCCCCTGGTTGAACCGTCAGGCTGAGTGACTCCAGTAGCTGCTGGCGACCCACACGCCGCCCGAGCTGTTGCAGTTTGAGGGCTCCTTTGCCCCCGTTGTTGTTGGTTGATGCGGTCATCCCTTAATGGCTCCTTGGGTGAGGCCGCTAACGATCTGCCGCTGAAACACAAGCACCAACACGATGAGCGGAATGCTGCCGAGAACGGTGGCCGCCGCAAATCCCCCATAGGGAACGGTGAACACCGAGGACCCTGCGATCCTTGCCATCGCCGGGGCCAAGGTGAGCAGATCAGCGCGGCTGAGCCAGGTCAGCGCGATGGGGTATTCGTTCCAGCAAAAGAGGAAGATCAGCAGGGAGGCGCTGGCGATGGCAGGGGCCATCAGCGGCAGCAGCACCCAGCGCAGACGCTGCCAGAGCCCCAGACCTTCCAGGCGAGCGGCTTCCTCAAGCTCGGGCGGGATGTCCCGAAATGAAGCCTGCAGCAGCAGGATTGCCAACGGCAGGCTCAATCCGGTGTAGGGGAGGCTCAGGGCCAGCAGGTTGTTGCCCAGGTGCAGATCGCGCGCCACCTGCAGCAGCGCCAAGAACAACAGCACGTAGGGGAAGGCCGCTGCAATGGCGACCAGCACGTTGACGTTGCGAGCGGTTTTGCGGCCCAGCCGGCTGAGCCCATAGGCGCAGGGCACCGCCACCACCAAGGTGAGCAAGGTGGAGCTCAAACCCACCACGCCGCTGTTGAGCAAGTAGCGCCAAAAGGGAGGATTGCCCCCAAGCAGGGCCTGGTAGTGCTCGAGCGTCCAGCCTCCCTGCATGGGATTGCCGGTGAGCGTGGCATTGGGCCGAAAGGATGTGTAGAGCTGCCAGAGCATCGGGCCCAGGCTCCAGAGAATCAGCAGCAACCTGTTCATCGTTGCCCTCCTGCCCACCGCGGCCGGCTGACCAGCCATAGCAGCACGGCTCCACCACTGAGCAGCAGCATCAACACAAACGCCGCCAGCATCAGCGTGGCGCTGTAGCCGAAATCGAGAAAGCGCATGGCATTGATGTAGGCGTAGAGCGCCAAGCTTTCGGTGCTGCCGGCTGGGCCGCCTGCCGTGAGCACCTGCACCAGATCAAACACGCCTAGGGCCTGCGCTAAACGAAACAAGACCGCGATCAAGATGTAGGGGGAGAGCAAGGGCAAGGTGATTCGCCGCAAGCTCTGCCAGCGGTTGGCACCCTCTAAGGCCGCCGCCTCATAGAGATCCGCTGGGATGGTTTGCAGGCCAGCCAACAGCAGCAGGGCCACAAACGGTGTGGTCTTCCAGGTGTCTGCCCACACCATGCTGAGCCAGGTGATGGAGGGGTCACCCAAAAACGACACGGTGGGAAGACCCAGCTGGGCCAGCAGCAGATTGATCGGGCCAAAGGGATCGTTGAAGATCCAGCGCCAACCCAACGCCATCACGGTGGTGGGCAGGGCCCAGGGCAGCAGGCTCACGGTGCGCAGCAGCGTTCGGCCCCGCAGCGGCTGATTCAAGAGCAGGGCAACGGCCAAACCGAGCACCAACTCCAGCCCCACCGAGCAGAGGCCGAACCGCAAGGTTTGAAAGGCGTCTTGCCAGAAGCGACCGTCCTGCAGCAGGCGCTGCCACTGGGCCAACCCCACTGGTTGGGGCTCCAGTTCGGTCAGCACCGTTTGGGCCTGCGTGCTGAGCCAGGCGTACTGCAGCATCGGCAGGGCGAAGACCGCCAAGAGCAGCAGCAACGCCGGTGCCATCAGCAGCCACAGCCGTTGGCGTCTCAAATCTCACCTCCCACGGTTCGGCGCAGCTGCAGCGTTTGCTCCTGCAATTGCTCCATCCCCTGCTGCGGGCTCACCCGGCCGGTGAACACCCGGCTGAGCTCGCGGTAGAGCAGGTCGCTGATCTGGGCATAGACCGGCGTCAGGGGGCGAAGCACGGCATCGGCTAGGGCGACCTCCAGCTCCGGGAGCTCAGGGTGAGCGGCCACCAGCTTGGGATTGCGGAACACCGCTTGGCGGGTTGGGGTGTAGCCAAAGTCTTCGTAGAGCCGGGTTTGGCTCTCCTCACTGGTGAGGAATTGCAGGGCTTCGATCGCGGCGCGCTTGTGCTGGCTGCCCTTGGTGAGGGCGAGCCCCCAGCTGCCCTGGGTTGCCACGTGGGGCTGGCCTGGCTCTGCCACCATCGTGGTGATGCCCACCTTGCCGGCCAAGGCGCTGCCAGCACGGTTCAGTTCGTTCCAGGCGTAGGGCCAGTTGCGCATGAAGGCGGCCTGGCCAGCGGCGAACACTTGCAACGACTGCGGTTCGGCCATGGTGACAACCGATGGCGGTGAGATCCCCTGGCGGATCAATCCCTCCAGCCAGCCGGCGGCTGCCACGGCTTCCTTGCTGTCGAGTGTTGGGCTGCCATCGACGATCCAGCGGCCACCAAAGCCCCGCAGCATTTCGAGAAAGACCGTGCTCAGGCCCTCGTACTGCCGGCCTTGCCAGACATAGCCCCAGCGAATCGCACCACTGGATTGCAGCTCGCGGCTGATCTGCGCCAATTCCGTTGGCGTGCGCGGCGGAGCCGGCATGAGATCCGTGCGCCAATACAGCAACCCCATCGAGGCCACCATGGGGAAGCGCCAGAGGTGGCCACCGAAGGCATTGCCCAAATCAGCGCCAGGAGCCAGGGGAGCCATGGCGTCATCACCAAGCCAGCCCTCAAGCGGTTCCAGCCAGCCGGCAGCCACGTATTTCGGCGTCCAGGTGACATCCATCAGCAGCAGGTCGTAGGGGCTGCTGCCCAGCAGCAAACTGCTGATCGCCAGATCCGACACCGATTCGGTGTCGAGCGGTCCTCGGGTGACCTCCAGGCGGATGTGGGGATGGCTGGCGTTGAACTCCCGCACCAGGGGTGCACTGGCATCGGCAAAGGATGCCGGCATCAAGACTGAGACCGGGATCGTGGCTGCTGGTACACCCGTTGCCATCAGCAGCAGGGTGATGCCGGCTAGCAGCACTCCCAGCAACCGGCGGCGCAGCATCATCGGCCCTAGTGCTCGAGCGCGTTGAGCTGCTCACTGGCCCAGTTGGCCACGCTCAAGGTGTCAACGGCACGCTCCATGCGTTCCATGCGCGCGCGCTGCTCGTCCACAGGCATCATCAGCGCGGCGTCGATCGCCTCGTCCATGCGCCGGTGGGAGTAGGGGTTGGTGAGGATCGCCCCATCGACAACCACCGAGGCGCCGGTGAACTCCGACAACACCAAACTGCCGCCCTGGCCCTTGCGGGCCGCCACGTATTCCTTGGCCACGAGATTCAGCCCGTCCCGTAGTGGTGTGATCCAGCAGATGTCAGAGGCGGCAAACCAGGCCACGATTTCCTCGTAGGGAATCCGCTGGGTGGTCAGTCGAATCGGAACCCAATCGATGCGGCCGAAGCGACCGTTGATCCGGCCCACGGTCTCTTCAATGCTGCGTTGGGTGTCTTCGTAGACCTTCATGCCGGTGTTGGCCGCGACGCAGGCAAGCATCAGCACCACATCGCCATGCATCTCAGGGCGCCGTTCGAGCAGGCGCTCGTAAGCCAGCAGTAGCTCTTCGTTGCCTTTGGTGTAGTCCACCCGGCTGGCGGAGATGATCAGCTTGCGACCTTTCTTGGTGTCGCGCTCGATGTCTTTGATCAGGTCCTGAACGTGGGCTGAGTCCCGTAGGGCTTGGATCACCTCTGGGCTTGTGCCAACAGGTGTGGAGACCAGCTGCACGGTGCGGCCTTGATAGCGAATCCACGGGGTGCAGTCGGGCTGGGCCAGTGCGCTGCCATGACGCAGGAAATGGGATGACACCTTTTCTCGGGGCCCCCGCTCGACGGCCAACAAGCTGGAGGCAGCACGGCTGAAGTTTTCGGCGTAGCGAGGGATGTGAAAACCCACCACATCACAGGCCAGCAGGCTGCTGATGATTTCTTCTCGCCAAGGAAGGATGCCGAACACATCGGCGCTGGGGAACGGTGTGTGGTGGAAGAATCCGACCTTCACATCCGGTCGTTGCTGGCGGATGTAACCCGGTGCCAGCCAAAGGTTGTAGTCGTGCACCCAGATGCAGGCACCCGGTGCGGCTTCATTGCAAGCGGCCTCGGCAAAGCGCCGATTCACCTCCTGAAATGTGGCCCAGTCGGCGTTGTTGACGTTGAAGTGGCTGGGGAAGGTGTGCAGGATCGGCCAGGCCGACTCCTTCGAGGTCACGTGATAGAAGCTTGAGATCTGCTGCTGTTGCAGCGGAATCCGGCGGAGCCTGATCGTCAGTGGCTCTTCGATAACCGTTGTTTCATCCTCGCCGTTGTTGTCTTCGTCTTGGCGCCAAGCGATCCAGGTGCCCGAGGGGTGATCTCGGAACAGGTTGCGCAGGGTTGGGATGATGCCGTTGGGGCTTTTTTGGTCTTGCCAGCTGCGGTTCCCGTCCGCGTCGATGACCTCATCGAAGGGTGAGCGGTGGTAAACGAGAACAAACGAGCTCGGCACGCAGTCAGGTTGTAAACGGCGGATATAGAGGAACTTCGCGCCCCCAACGCAAAGCGCTGAGGAATGATCCAGACCTCGACTCGTACACCATCGACCCGCGGCCTGGTTGCTGTCAAACCCAGGATTTGGTCAAAGCGGTAACCGCACTGACGCTTGCGGCCGAATATCGTTTACAAAAAGAAAGAAAGTCATGGCCCTCGACCTGGCCGGCCTCTATCAACGCCTCCAGGCTGAACAACGGCCGACGCTCCCGAGTGGTGAACACCGCGCTGTTGTTGGCTGCGGCTATGTGGGGCGCCGGCTGGTGAACGGTTGGAGTGATGAAGGCCACACCGTGACGGCCACCACACGCCGCGATTCGCGGCTGCATCAGTTGCGCGCCCATGTTGATCAAGCGGTGCTGTTCGACTCCGAAGCCAGCAGCAACGACCTGTCGTTCCTGGGCGATGTTGATGTGTTGGTGGTCTCCTTGGCTCCCACTGGTCAACAACATGTCTGCGTTGAGGCCTACGAATCGGTTTACCGCCGCGGCATTGAGATGCTTTGCGAGGGGATCGCCAACCGCCCTTCCAATCGGCCGCTGCAAATCATCCACCTCAGCAGCTGCGGGCTCTATGGCAATCGCGATGGTGCCCTGACCTCAGAGCACATGGGCTTGGATCTCAATCACCCGGTGAATGCTTTGCTCGCTGGCGCCGAGCAACAGCTCCAGTCCCTGCGTAGTGACGAGATCAACGTCTGCACCCTGCGCCTGGGTGGCATTTATGGTCCCGATCGTGAGATCCCCGAATGGCTTGTGGCCGCTGCAGGCCAGTGCGTTGAGCGCAATGGAGACCATGTCCCCTGCTGGGTTCATGTGGATGACGTGGTGCAGGCGGTGAACCTGGCGGCGGAGCAGAAGCTCAACACCACCTTGAACGTTGTGGATGACATCAAGCTCTCCAAGCGCGCCATCACCGATCAGCTGTGCGAAGCCATCGGTTGTGCTCCGGTGATTTGGATGGGATCGAGCCAAGACGAGCGCATCTTGCATGCCGCCATCTCAAATCAGTCGTTGAAAGACCTGGGTTTTCAGCTGCAGCACCCTTCGATGCTGCAGTGGTATCTCAAGCGCCGCGCCGCTTCGGTCTGAGCCCCGGGGCTCAGAGCCCCCGGTTCATCAGCTCACCCATCAGGTCGCAGCTTCGCTGTTGGAAGCCAGCCAATTCATTGGGCTCCAATCCTCCAACCGAAAGCTTGGCCATCTCATAGACGTGCCGGCTGAGTTGTTCGGCGAGTTGCTGGCTTGGTGAGCTGCTTCCCCCGCCAGCGATCACAGATCCAGCGGCCAGCTTTTGCATGCCTTCCACCAACCGGTGCCGGCGGTTGATCAGCAGCACGTGGTGATCGGGCAGGCCCGGTAGGCGTTGCTCCATCAAGGCGCCCATGTCGTTCATGCGGCGCATTTGTTCGGGCAGCAGGATCAGCGCAGCCGGTGCGTTATCGCCCTTGAGGGCCTGCACCTGAATGGTGACTTTGTCGTTATTCAGTGAGGCCTTAAACAGATCCCGCAGGCTTTCGCTGCTGTCTTTGCCTTCGGCATCGGTAACGCCAGTGTCTTTGTCTTGCAGCGACTCATCCAGCTCGGCATCCACCCGCTGGAACTTCAATTCCTCGTGGCGGTATTCCAGCCAAGGAATGAACTGGGTGTCGATGAAGGTGTCAGCCAGCAGCACTTCAGCGCCTTGCCCTTGCCAGAGCGCCAAGGCGCCGGCCTGGCCGGCCTCATCGGTGCAATAAAGGATGCGCTTGTCGTTGTCAGCACCCAGGCGTGAGCGGTAGCCGGCCAAGGTGGTGAACCGCTTGCCGCCTTCAGCGGCCACGGGATCGGGGGTTTCGCCTTCGCCTGCCGCTGCGGTGGTGCCGAACAACACCAGCTCAGCCACTTGATCGGCAAACTTCTCGTCCTCCATGGCGCCGATCTTGATGAAGGGAGCCAACGACTCCCAAATTTCGGCGTAGCGCGCGGGCTCATCGCGATGCAGCTGTTTCAGCCGGTCGCCCACCTTCTTGGCCACAAAGCCGCCAATGGAGCGCACCCGGCGATCGGTCTGCAGCGCTGAGCGACTCACGTTGAGCGGGATATCGGGTGAATCGATCACCCCGCGCAAAGGCAGTAGATATTTGGGCACCACCTCCTTGATGGAGTCGCTGACGAACACCTGGTTGCAGTAGAGCTTGATCTCGCCCTTTTCCCAGTCGGCGCGGCCGGTCGACTTGGGGAAATAGAGGATGCCCTGCAGGTTGTAGGGGTAGTCGGTGTTGAGGTGAACCCAGAGCAGGGGATCGCCTTGGAATGGGTAGAGGTAGCGATACAGCTCGATGTAGTCCTCATCGCTGAGCTCCCGGGGGCTCTTGCGCCAGGGGGCTTCTCGCTTGTTGACCGTTTCCCCTTCCAGCTGCACCTCCACCGGCATGAAGTCGCAGTAGGTGTTGATCAAGGTGCGAATCCGGGCGGGCTCGATGTACTCGAGCTCCTCCTCTTGCAGGTGCAGGATCACATCGGTGCCCGGTTCGCTGCGCTCAGCGGCCTCGAGGCTGAAATTCGGTGAACCATCGCAGCTCCAACGCACCGCCTCGGAGTTGGGGCGGGCGCTCAAGCTCACCAGCTCCACCTGGCTGGCCACCATGAAGCTGGAGTAAAAGCCCAGGCCGAAATGGCCAATGATGGCGTCGTCTTCGCTCTTGTATTTCTCCAGGAATTCCTCGGCGCTGGAGAAAGCCACCTGGTTGATGTAGCGCTTCACTTCATCAGCGTTCATGCCGATGCCGTTGTCGCTGATGGTGAGGGTTTTGGCGTCGCGATCGATCTTGATGCTGATCAGTCCCTCGGGGCCTTCGCTGCAGTCACCAGCCATGGCCGCCATCCGGCGCTTGCTGATCGCATCGGTGCCGTTGCTGACCAGCTCACGCAAAAACACCTCGTGGCCGCTGTAAACGGCCTTTTTGATGATCGGGAAGATGTTTTCGGTATGGATCTGGATCTGGCCTTGCTCAAGCACCGACATGCGCCGTCTGAATTGGGGTCCACGACCCTAGGAACAGGAGGGTGAACCGCTCAATGGCTGCAGTGGTGTGAAGCCCGAACCAGTGATTCAGTTGCTGGTTTGCAGATCGGGGCGCTCTTCCGGAACGATGGCCCCTTCCACAGGGCAGACCTGCAGGCAGATCCCACAATCGATGCAGGTTTGGAAATCGATCCAATAAAAGCCGGTGCCCTTGGTGTTGGCGCCTTGGCCGGGATGGATGCAGGCCACAGGGCAGGCATCGACGCAGTCGGCGATCCCTTCGCAGACGTTGGTGACGATGGTGTGTGCCAAGAGGGGCTTGCAAACCCTTTGATCCTAAGGATTCAACCCACCCAGCGAACCGTTGCCACGCCGCGTTGCGTCGCGATTTGCTTGGCCTCGGTTTCGTTGGCGCAGGGTTCTGGCCAGAGCTCAGCGGGTTGGCCGCTTTGATGCAGCTGCTCCAGCAGGTTCAAAGCCGGATGCAATTGGCTGGGCTGGCTGAAGGCCACCAACACCAGTTGGCCGTCTTGGCGCGGGGGCAGTTGATCGGCTTGCTCCAAGAGTTGACGCACCGCCTCAACGGCAAAGCTGAATCCCACGCCGCTGGCCGCGGCTCCATCAGGGCTGAAGCGCTGCACCAATGCGTCGTAGCGGCCGCCGCTGGCGATGGCCACCGGGGCATCGAGCCCCTGGCAAACCAGCTTCACCATCACCCCGTCATAGAGCTCGAAGTCGGGATGGAAGGTGGGATCCAGTTGCAGGCGAATGCCGGCGCGGCTGGCCTGCTCCTCAATGATGCTGATCAGCCCTTTCAATTCAGCGAGCAGATCCGTTGGTCCCAGCAGCGCTTCCAGTCCGTTGAGCACCGCTGCAGGTTCCCCGCGCAGCTGCAGTAATTGCAGCAGTTGCAAGCGTTGCTGCTCAGGCAGCTCCAGGTGGGAGAGGGCCACGCGGTTGAGTCCGCACACGTGGCGGCGCACCGTGCTGCGCAGCGCTGGTTCCACGGCTTCCAGCAGCACCGACAGCAGCCGTTGATGGCCGATCAGCAGGGTGGGCTGATGCTCTGCGCTCAGCGGCAGATGGGAGCCGGCATCGAGCAGCAGACGCAGCAGTTCGGCATCACCGGCAATCCCGTTGGCGCCCATGAGTTCCACGCCGCTCTGCAGGTCTTCGACGATGCGTAGACCTTGATCTTCCGCCCGTTGGGCCTGGAAGGTGGAGCCGCGGTAGTGCAGGCGCAGCGGGCGCTGCATGGCTGCCAGGCGCGTAGAAGCGGCCCGGGCGATGCTGGCGGTCATTTCCGGCCGCAGGCCGAGGGCCTCATCGGCCACCACTTGCACCACTTGGTGCGATTGGATGGCGCCACCGGCCTCGAGGGTGTCGATCCGCTCCAGGCTGGGCGGGGTGACCTCTTCGTAGCCCCAGCGCTTGTAGACGGCAGCTAGCTGCTCGGCAATCCAGCGGTTAACCCCCACGTCGCGGGGCAGGAGGTCGCGGGCTCCACTGGCGGGCTGAAGGGCCATCCGATCGGCACGGTTGCCGCCGAATCCTATGGACCAGCCGGGATCTCAGCGTTGTAGGTCGCGGGCGGCAGTGGTTGGCACTCGGATAGGCCCTGTAGCAGCGGACCTTGCAGGGCGGCATTGGTGGCCACCACTCGGCCAGTGGAGAGCTCCACAGGGCTGCCGTCGTAGTCACAGACCACACCACCGGCGGCTTGAACCAAGGCCACCCCGGCCGCTAAATCCCAGGGCTGCAAGCCCCGTTCCCAATAACCATCCAGCCTGCCGGCGGCCACAAGGGCCAAATCCAGTGCTGCCGCACCACCACGCCGCACGCCATGGGTGCGGTGGGAGAAATAACAGAACTCGCTGTAGTTGTTGTCGATTCGCTCGCGCCGGTCGTAGGCAAATCCCGTTACCAGGAGGGAATCCGCCAAGGCTTGGCAGCTCGACACCTGCAGCGGCTCCCCATTGCACCAGGCGCCGAGGCCGAGCCCACCGCTGTAGCGCTGATTCAGGCCAGGAGCGGCAATGGCCCCCAGCAGTGGCTTGCCATGGCGCAGCAGGCCGATGGAGCAGGCGAAAAAGGGAAAGCCGTGGGCGTAGTTGGTGGTGCCATCGAGTGGATCCACGCACCACTGCAGCTCGCTGTCGCGCCCGGGCTGATGGCCGCTTTCTTCGGCTAACACCGCCACCTCAGGAGTTCGCTCTTGCAGCAGTTGCAGCACAGCCGCTTCGGCGGCCAGATCGGCCTCAGTGACCAAATCACCAGCGCGCCCCTTGCTGCGCACCTGGCTCAGATTGCCCCAGTAGCGGCTCAACTCGGCAGCGCCGGCATCGGCCGCCGCGCAGGCAATCGCCAGCAGCTCTTGATCGCTTGCGCTCATTCTTCCTCCAGCGGAATCGCTGCGCGCACGGTGCCTTTCCCGAAGGCATTGCCGAACTGCAGCATGTACACCTCGTCTTCGTCCTGGGTTTCCACCGTCACCGGTCCGTAGGCGCGAGCCACGCAGAGCAGTCCGTAGCCCTGCCGGCGTAAATCGTGGGAGAGGCCCAGGGCTTCGCGTTGATCCAGCTCGCCGCTCAGCACCCGCACGGCACAGGCGGTGCAGCAGCCATTTCGGCAGCTGAAGGGCAGGCTTTGGCCATCGGCTTCAAAGCCTGCCAGCACGTATTGGCCCTCTTCGACCTCCGCTGTGAGAGTGCGGTTGTTCTGCCGGTCGTGGACGGTGACCCGGTGCCGTGGGCTCATCGGTGCTGGCCAAGTTGGACTGCTAGGTTGCCAGCTGCACAGCCCAGCTGTGCAGTGGAGAGGTGGCCGAGTGGTCGAAGGCGCAGCACTGGAAATGCTGTATAGGGGCA
>CAJWAH010000036.1 GCA_913020095.1 uncultured Synechococcus sp. | reverse complement strand
GTTGTAAGAGCTCTTTGAGCCAATTAGTTTAAATCAATAAGATTTGATGGATTCGTTGCTGGCCACCGAACTCAAGCCTGAGTCGGCCAGGGCTCTGCTGAAAGCTCTGGCCGATCCACTGCGGCTGCGAATCATTGAAACCCTGGCCGACGGTGAGCGCTGCGTTTGCGACCTCACCACCGATCTCGAGCTAGCGCAATCCAAGCTCTCGTTTCATTTGCGGGTGCTCAAAGACGCCGGTTTGCTCAGCCAGCGGCTGAGTGGCCGTTGGGTCTATTACCGCCTGGAACCTGGCGCGATTGAAGAGTTGCGCACCTGGTTGGCGGCTGTGCAGCAGCGCTGTGAGAAGACAGCTCCCCCCTGTTGTTGAGCCTGAATCTCGTTACGTTGCAGGTGTTGCGCCATTGCCATGGGCGGTCTGGTCCTGTTTGTGATCGCGTTGATGGCGCTGTTTGAGTGGGCCTTGGAGCCGTTGATGATCAGCTTGCAGCGGCTGTTCACGCTGCGGGAGCTGATCTGGATCCCATTGCTGTTGTTGGTGGCGTTGCTACTGAGCCCCAACGCCGATCCTCACAAAGCCATCACAAAGGGGAAGACTCCCTGAACCCTTGGCCTGAAGCCCTTGCTGGTGTGAGCTGCCGCCGGTATCGATGAGGCGCGCTGGCCTGCTGCCATGGCGGAACCGGTTCGTGCCTATCTCGAGCAGATTGGTCGCTATGCCCTGCTGCGGCCTGAGCAGGAGGTGGAGCTGGCCCGCTTGGTGCAACGGGCGCAGCAGCTGGAGCAGCAAACCAAGTTGAGCCCCACAGAACAACGGGAACTGCGACGCGGCCGCCGGGCGCGCGAGCGCATGATCCAAGCCAACCTGCGCTTGGTGGTCACGGTGGCCAAGACCTACCAAGGGCGGGGTTTGGATTTGATGGACTTGGTGCAAGAAGGCTCGCTCGGATTGATCCGGGCGGTGGAGAAGTTTGACCCCACCTTGGGCTACCGCTTCAGTACGTACGCCTGGAATTGGATCCGGCAGGCCATCAGCAGGGGCTTGGAAACCAAAGGCCGCACGCTGCGTTTGCCCATCCATGTCACCCAGCAGCTCAGGGCATTGCATCGGGCCCATGAACGGCTCTGGCAACAGGGACTCAGTACCGATCTGGGTGCTGTGGCGGCGGAAGCTGGGGTTGACCTCAAAGCCGCCAGCTTGGCGTTGCGGATGGCGCCGGGCACCCTCTCGCTCGACACGCCGGCGGCCGGAAGTGAGAGCGATTTGCTGCAGCTGTTGCCATCAGCGGAGCCGTCGCCTTTGGAGGAGGCTGAGCGCCACGATCGTTGGGAGCGTGTGGGCACGCAGCTTCGCCATTTGTCCGAACGTGATCAACAGGTGTTGCAGTGGCGTTATCTCACGCCCGAGCGCCAGAAGCTGAGTGTTGTCGGTGAGCAGTTGGGCTGCAGCCGCGAGCGGGCCAGGCAGATTGAACAGCGCGCCTTGATGCGGCTGCGGTTGCGCATGGCGAGTTGATCGTGATGAACATCACGGCTTGAGCAGCCTTGTTATCACCACCTCAACGGCTTGAGTTCTTTGTTGGTTCGAACCACTCACGGCAGCATCAGTGTGGTTGGTGGCTATGGCTGGGTGAATGTGGTGCCGGAACGCCCTAGCCGCTTTGAGTCACGCCGTCCGCTGCATTGGGCTGGTTGGGTTTGGGACGTGATCTCCCAACGTTCCCTGACACCGTCCTGAATTCCTGAGTTTTTTAGCGTTTGATGCGGCAGCTGTTGAAACTCAGCAGACTGCTGAGATGTTTGCTAGCCAATACTCCCCGCTCGAGATCGTTCTCCTCAAGCCTGAGCGGATTGAGGAGATGGAGCAGGCTGTGCAATTGCTGCAGCGTCATTCAACGGTTGTTGTCGACATGGCCTTGCTGGATGACAGCAATGCCCAGCGCTTTATTGACTTCCTCTCCGGCGCTGTTTGGTCGCTGGATGGTTCGATCCAGCGGGTGAGTGATGAGGTGATCGTGGCGGCGCCCATGGCGATCCGTCTCAGCTCAGGTTCAGAGGCAGAGCCCGAAATCTGATCCCACCCAGCAACTCTTACCAACTTTGCGAGCTTCGCCCCAGAGCGTTTCATCGCCTTGCGGGTTGAGGCCGCGAACATGCACTTGGCGGCGTCCTTTGGGGCTGACCTCGATGGTTTGGTCTTCCCCGGTGAGCTCGTTGGGGGCCGTCAGCGAGGTGGTTCCCTGATCCTTTCTGACATCACATAGGCCGCTGTAGCTCAGGGCTTCTCGCACACTCCAGATCCTGCAGGGTTGTTGCAGTTGGGCCCAAAACACTGGCAGCAGCAGCAAAGGCATCAGCGCACGGCTCCATCGATGGGGAAATCAAGTCCGGTGATCTGCCCAGCAGGGTTGAGGATCACAAAGATGTTGTCGGTGGTGCGGTTAAAGCGCACGGTGACGAGCACCAGGGAGCCGTTGCGACCATGCTCGGCTTCCATCACCTTCTCGATTGCCTGGAAGTTGCCGGTGGTCTGCTGCAGCCTCAGCCACTTGTTCTGCAGCTTTTGAGGGCTGATCTCTTTTTGCAGGTCGAGGGCTAGCAGGCTGCGGGCGCTGATGAATTGGCCATCGCTCACCGCATCGATGAAGGCCCGCGCCACCTTGGTGGAGTCTTTGTCCGAGACGTTGAACAGCTGGGCGACGAGGCGACCTTGGGGGTTGATCACCAAGGTGGCTTCACGGCTGCCGTTCTCGCTTTGAAGCAACACCTCAACGGAGCTGTTGCCGCTGAGGCCCGTGCGCACCGACTGAATGGTCCAGCTCTCGAGCTGAGGCAATTGATCGAGGGTGCCTTGCACCATCGATGGGCTGCTGGTGGTTTGCAGCGCCTTGCTGAATTGGGAGTAGCGCAGAGCGCCGTCGCGTTGACGCACGGCTTCGAGAATTTGATCAGCTGCTTGCTGGGCGGCTGCTTCGCTCAGAGGGCGCGCCACACGGCTGCTTTGGGCAGCTGCGGGAAGGGCAAACGGTGTAACGGCGGTGCAAGCCAGCAGGGCGGCCGCTGCTTTGGCCATTGCAGAACGCTTCAACACAGGCAAGCCCAATCCAAAATCGGAGCCATTGTGGCCCAGTCAGAGAAAAAAGAATCCCACTGGTGGACGGCCTTAAGCCGGCTAACGGATTTGAACCGATGGCCTTCGCTTTACAAAAGCGCTGCTCTACCGCTGAGCTAAGCCGGCTGGAGCCTCACTGTACTGCTGGCACCTGGGGCAGAACGTCGTCGCGGACGCGGCGAATGGGCAGGTTGGCGACCAGGGCGGTCGCCCGCTCCTCGGTTTCCAGGCTGACGTCTCCACCTTCGAGGTCGAGCTCCACGTAGCGGTTCACCACCTCGAGAATTTCGCGGCGCATCTGCTCCATCAAGTCAGGATTCAGATCGCTGCGGTCGTGGGCCAACACCAGCTGCAGCCGGTGCTTGGCGGTGGTGGCACTGGCCTGCTGACGACCCAGCAGGCGATCAATCATCTCGCGCAGGGTCATGGCTCAGAACAGTTTGGTTTGCATGAGTTGGCGCATCTTGGCCCGCAGGCCGCGGCGCTGTTTGGTGGGATCGGGCAGCGGCACTTCTTCGCCTTGCAAGCGCTTGGCGACATTGCGGTAGGCAATCGCCGCAGGTGAGCTGGAGCCATTGAGGGTGAGGGGCTCACCCCGGTTGGTGCTGACGATCACCTGCTCGTCTTCAAACACCAAGCCCAGCAAGGGCAGCGCCAGGATGTCGGTGACATCGGTCACGCCCAACATCTCCTGGGACTGCATCATCTTGGGGCGCACCCGGTTGAGCACCAGCTGAATCGGCTCCACCTCTCGGGTGTTGAGCAGGCCGATCACCCGGTCGGCATCGCGCACGGCAGACACTTCCGGGGTGGTGACAACGATGGCTTCATCAGCCGCAGCCGCCGCATTTTTGAAGCCGTCTTCGATGCCGGCCGGTGCGTCGATCAACACCACATCGAAGTGGGGTTGGATCAGCCCCACGATCTGCTGCATGTCCTCGGGCTTGAGCCACTCGAGCATGCGTGGGTTGCCCGCGGGCAGCAGCGCCAGGTTGGGCTGGAGCTTGTGCTTCACCATCGCCTGCTCCAGGCGGCAGTTGCCGGCGAGCACTTCTTGCGCGGTGTAGACGATCCGGTTTTCCAGGCCCAGCAGCAAATCGAGGTTGCGCAGGCCGAAGTCGGCATCGAGAACCGCGGTGCGCACCCCCTGGGATGCCAGGGCGATGCCGAGGTTGGCCGTCAAGGTGGTTTTGCCCACACCGCCTTTGCCGGAGCAAATCAGGATGGTGCGAGTGGATGAGCCAGTCACAGAGGCTGTGGTCTGAACGCTGTGGCCCAGACGATTAGGGAATCAAGGGAAATTACAGCCCTTTAATCGATTTATTTGCATCGTTGGTGGCAGCGCAACGAATGGTTCGCGATGACGCGTGGGGTAACCACCGCAGGTCATCACCAACAGCTGCTGGTGATGCCAGACGACGGCGTTCAGCCGGTGATCGATTTCATCGCATCGGCCCAGCAGGAGCTGCGTCTAAAGCAATTCAAGCTGCAGTCGCCTGCTGTTCTCGAGGCGCTGCGTCAGGCCCACGAACGAGGCGTGCAGGTGCGCGTGATGCTCAACCCCCACACCTCAGGCGGGGATCGCTGGAATGATCAGGCCTATGCCGCCTTGCAGTCGTGGGGTGTGTCTGTGGCCTGGACCAGCGAATCGTTCCCGGTCACCCACGAAAAATCGATCGTGGTGGATGACAGCGCGGCGCTCATTGCCACATTCAACCTCTCGGATAAATACTTCACCGAGACCCGTGATTACGGCGTGATCACCTACGCCGCTCCAGCGGTGGAGCAGGTGATTGATGGCTTTGAGCACGACTGGAGCCGCAGCTTTTTTGATCCCGATCTCACCATTGGTTTGGTCTGGAGCAGTTTTCACAGCCGCGGCCAGATGGCCAAGGTGATCGATACGGCTAAGAAACAGCTTTGGATTCAGCACCCCAAATTTGTTGATGCCGTCATCCTTGAGCGACTCATCGCAGCCCGTGACCGGGGCGTGAAGGTCAAGGTGCTCTGCGGCGGCAAGCACGGCATCTCCGATTGGGACATCTACGACACCTTCGCCAGCCTGCGGGTGCTGAGCCATGCAGGTGTGAAAGTGCGGCGCCAGAAACACATCAAGCTGCACGCCAAGTTGATCGTCATCGATCGCCAGATGGCCCTGATTGGCTCGATGAATATCGATCGCAGCGCCTTTGATCTGCGCCGCGAACTGGGGATCGAGACCGATGCGCCGGAGGTGGTAGCCCGTTGCGTTGAGCTGTTCCAACGCGATTGGAAGGCTTCAAGGCCTTACCTCGCTCCCGATCCCTTGGATCCCGATGTGCATGAGGAGGGGGAGCTGCCTCCCGATCCCCACTTCATTCACGACTGATGGCAGCCGAGCTGGAGCACGAACCGTTGGCTGCAGCCCCGGGCCGCAAGGGGTTGTTCCTGGGCATGTTGCAGGTGGCGCTGTCCTCCTTTGGTGGGGGCATGTCGGCCTGGAGTCAGCGCATCGTTGTTGAGCAGCGCCGCTGGATGAGCAACGAGAGCTTCATCACTGGCCTCACGGTGGCTCGTCTCTTCCCCGGCCCCAATCAAATCAACATGGCCGTCTACATCGGCGCGCAGTTCCGGGCCTTTGCTGGTGCCGTGGCTGCCGTGGGCGGAATTTTGCTGGTGCCCTTCAGCCTGTTGATGCTGATCGGGGTGGTGTATTTCCAGTTCCACACGGCTCCAGCGGTGGACAGGGTGCTCACCGGGGTGGTGGCCGCGGCCGCGGGCATGGCCCTGTCCATGGGCTTCAAGATCCTGCATGTTTATTGGCGTGATCCGCTGGCCTTGGGGTTGGCGGCGCTCACCTTTGTGGTGCTGGAGTTCAAGGGGATTGGCCTGATCCCGGTGGTGCTGGTGTTGGGGCCGATTGCCATGGCCCTCTACTGGCCGCGGCAGCAGCGCCATGGTTGATCCCAGCACCGCTTGGGACACCTGGCTGCAGGTGGTCTGGACTTTTCTGCGGCTGTCGCTGTTTTCACTTGGTGGGGGCAACACCCTGCTGGCGGAATACCACCACCTCTCGGTGGAGCGTTTTGGCTGGATCACCAGCTCCCAGTTCGCTGATCTCTACGCCCTCGCGGAAGCCGCTCCAGGTCCCAGTTCCATGATCGTGGGGCTCTTGGGCCTCGGAGCTGGCTGGGACCACGGTCTGGCGTGGGGCCTGTTGTGCGGAGTGAGCGCTGAAGTGGCGGTGTTGCTGCCCTCCACCGTGGTGATGGTGACGGCGGCGTTGAGCTGGAACCGGCTCAAAGATGCGCCAATTCGGACCGCCTTTGAACGGGGCCTGGGGCCCATCACCTTGGGAATCTTGTTCCATGTGGGCCTCACCGTGCTGCGCACGGCGGACCACAGCGTGGTGGCTTATCTCGTGTCGGCTGTGGTGTGCGCCTTGATGTTGTTCACGCGCATCTCGCCGCTGTATTTCATGGCGGTTGCCGGGGTTCTGGGCGCCATTGGCGTCATCCCCAGCTGATCGGCACCCCTAACTGGGCGGCGCTGATTGCAATCTCATCGCCCTCGAGCCGCGCTTGCTCGGTGACTCCTTCCGGCGGCGGTTCTTCCGGGCCGCGCGCCACGGCATCGGCAATGCGCAGCTGCAGCGGCCGCAGTTGCAGCGCCACGATGCGCGCGTTGCGGGCGCCATGGCATCCGGCATGGGCAATGCCGCGCAGCCGCCCCCAAATCAACACATCACCGCGGGCGCTGATGCGCGCACCTGGGTTCACATCGCCCAGCACCAACACCGCACCATCCACTTCCAGATGTTCGCCAGCGCGCACCGTTCCTCGGTGCACGTGCAACTCGCGCCCAGTTCCCTTGGGCTCCGCGGCGCTCTCAGGAGCTGCTGATTCAGCCTGGCTGCGTAGCCCCAGAGCTGCTGAGGCCACCAAGGTGCTGGGCTCGCAGCTGCTCACCTCCTCGAGTTGAAGGCCGGCCTGCTCGAGGCGCTGAGCGATCGCCTGCAGTTGGCTGCAGTGCAAGGGCCAGGGGCCCGCTTCCATCACCACTCGGCCCTGGGGCGGGTCCGCGCCGAGGGCATGCAGCACCGCTTCACAAGGATCAGCACCCGCTTGCCAAGCACCAAGCTCAAGCCGGTGGGGCCAGCCCGGAGCGGGGGCAGGGTCTAGGCGGGCGACCATGGAGCGAATCCGGCCCGCTCAAGCTAGGGCCACACCAAACCGCTGCCATGGACCGCCCTGCTGCCACGGTGTTCTGCGATTTCGATGGCACCGTCACCAGCGTCGACACCTTTGATGCGGTGGCCGCTCGGGCTGCTCCTGAGCTCTGGGCTGACCTCAAAGCGCAGCTGTTCAACTTCGAGATCACCCTGCTTCAGGGGATGCAGGCCTTGGCCGATGCGCTGACGCCCCACGACCTGCAGGCCATGGTGGATCACATGGGCGAGTACGCCCCGCGCCCTTGTTTTCTGCCGTTTTTGGCTGAACTGGAGCGGGCTGGTGTGCCCTTTGTGTTGGTTTCAGGTGGGCTCGTGCCCTTGGTGGAGGAGGTGCTGGGGCCCCATCGCCACCGCCTGGATCAATTGATTGCTGCTGAGGTGCTGCCCCATCCCGATGGTGGGCTGCGCTTTGAGTCGCCCTTTGCCAATGGACAGGAGCTGGTGGCCAAAGCCGAGGTGGTCAAGCGCTATGGCCGCGGCCGCAGCGTGGTGATTGGTGATTCGATCACCGATTTAGGAATGGCCGAGGTGGCGGATCTGGTGTTTGCCAGAGAGCCCCTCAGCGGCTGGCTTGAGCAGCGCGGCATCGCCTTTCACCCCTGGGACAGCTTTGCTGATGTGGAGGTTGTTCTCAGGCAGCAGGGGTTGCTGCCTGGAGCCGCTGCCTGAGCTGATCACGCACCTCCCTGGGATGCAGCAACCAGGCCAGCTCTTGGGGTTGGCTGAGGCTGTTCACCAGCGGCGAGACCTGCTCGAGGGCTTGCAGGTCTTGGCCGTTCCAGAGCCTGAGCCCACCGACATAGGGGCGATAGCCCGTGCTGCGGCGCTCCCTGAGTCCGCAGCACAGGTCGGGTTCAAGGCCGGCGGCTTGTGACAAGCGTTGGGCCATCGCCAGGGCTTCCAGCCGTTGGGTGCGATCGAGGCCTCGCACGTCGGTGGCTTGCAGCAGATCACGATCGAGCAGCCGCCGGCAGAGCTCCTGCAGTGGCGCTGGTCCCTCTTCGCGCCAGCGCTGCAGGTGATAGCCGGTGCGCAGGTCGTCGTTGGCCAGATAGCTGCTGCTGTCCATGGCATCGGGATCCCACAGCCAGCGCGCCATCACGGCATCGGCAAACAGCGCATCGGGTGTGCTTTGGCGGGCTTGTTGCACGATCTGCTGCAACAACCAGTTGGCCACGATGTTGAGCCGGTGGTTGTAGACGGTGCTGTACATCAATGAACGCACCACCAAGTAGTGCTCAACAGCGCTGCGGCCGCGTGGGTGCAGGGCTAGCTGACCATCGGGGGCCAAGGTCAAGGCGCCAATCAGCCGATCGAGATCGAGCTGGCCGTAGCTGGTGCCGGTGCTGTAGCTATCGCGGCGGAGGTAGTCGAGGCGGTCGCAATCCAGCTGGCTACTGATCAGGGCTTTGGCGGCTGGGTGGGGGCTGCGGCCATGCTCCAGCAGCTCAGCCACCGCCTTGGCGGTTCCCGGAGCCCAGGCTTCCAGCGGATCGCGCAGCTCTGGGCACTCCTGCACCAGCCGCGCCGACCAGGCCTCGTGATGCAGGCCAAACATCTCCTCGCCGGCATGGCTCAGCGGGGCATGGCCCACGTCGTGGAGTAGGGCCGCCCCATAGATCAGGCCGCGATGCTCAGCCAGCTCTGGAGCGAGGCGCTCGAGGTGTTGCAGGGCGCGGCGCGCCAGGTGAAGAACGCCGATGGAATGGGTGAAGCGGCTGGATTCCGCGCCATGGAAGGTGAGAAAGGCAGGGCCCAGCTGGCGGATGCGCCGCAGGCGCTGAAACGCCGGGGCATCGATCAGGGCGATCACCATCGCCTCGGCTGGATCGTTGCTGTCGAGAATGATCTCGCCGTGCAGCGGATCGTGGTACGAGCGCCGCTTCATGCCTCGAGTTGCGTGATCAACGCCTCTTCAGCGCTGCGCAACCAGGCGTCATCGTCGCTGCCGATGCTGCTGCCGCTGGGCTCGCTGCTGCTCAGGGGCTCATCGGGCTCAAGCCCTTGCCCCTGAATCGCTCGGCCATTGGGCGTGAGGTACCGGGCCACGGTGACGGCCAAGCCGCTGCCATCACCAAGGGGTAAGAGCGTTTGGATCTCCCCTTTGCCAAAGCTGGTGCTGCCCAACAGCTGCGAGCGATCGTTGTCTTGCAAGGCGCCAGCCAAAATTTCGCTGGCACTGGCCGTGCCGCCATTGATCAAGGTGAGCATGGGGCCATCAAAGAGCCGGCCGCCGTTGGCCGGACGTTGCTCATTAATGCCGTTGCGGTCCTGGGTTTCAACAATCACATCGCCAGCGAGGAAGTCGTCGGCAACGGCCAGCCCGGCGCTCACCAGCCCGCCGGTGTTGTTGCGCAAATCCAGCACCAATCCTTCGATGCCCTTGGCTTCGAGATCTGCCAAGGCTTCTTGAACGGCTTCTGGCACCGGCTCACTGAACTGATTGATGCGCAGATACCCCAGGGTGTGATCACCACTGCGCAGCCGGCGGCTGCGAACGGGGCGTAGGTCAATCGCCCGCCGCTCGAGATCGAGGCTTTGCTCCTCGCCATCGGGGAGGGTCACCTCCAGATGCACGCTGCTGCCGCTGTCGCCCCGCAACAGAGCAGCGCTGCCATCGAGCCCCAGCTCGCTGGTGGCTTGTCCGTTGATGCTGCGCAGCAGGGTGCCATCCACCAGGCCAGCCTCGGCAGCGGGCGAGTCTTCCACCGGGGCGATCACCACCACGCTGCCGCTGTCGTGATTGATGCCGAGCTGAAGCCCGATGCCGCTCACGGTTCCTTTGGTGGCGGCTTCCAATTGGCCGTAGGACTCCGGCCTCAGCAGGCGGGTGTAGGGGTCATCCAAGGGCGCCAGCATGGCGTCGATCGCGTCATAGGCCTCGCCGCGATTGCTGATGGATTTCTCCAATGCCTTTTGCCTCAGGCGCCGCCAGGGCACGCCGCTGAAGCTGGGGTCCACATAGCTCTCATTCACCAGCCGCCAAACATCCACCACCAGGGTTTGGTCGTCTGTGAGGGCTAGGGCGGGACCGCTGAGCTGGAGGATCAGCAGCAGGGGCAACGCCAAAACGAAAGCCGGCCTGAAGAAGGCATGCCAAAGCCGAAGCCGGGTCACGGGCTACTCGTTGCTATCAGTAGACTCTCGCCACAACCTGCTTCCGGGCAACCCTCCCCACCGGCATGGCGAATTCATCCCCTGTCTACGACTGGTTCAACGAGCGTCTTGAGATCCAAGACATCGTTGACGACATCTCTTCGAAATACGTGCCGCCCCACGTCAACATCTTTTATTGCCTGGGCGGCATCACCCTGGTCTGCTTCCTAATTCAGTTCGCCACTGGATTTGCGATGACCTTTTATTACAAGCCCACGGTGGTGGAGGCCTACAGCTCCGTTCAGTACTTGATGACGGATGTGAGCTTTGGTTGGTTGATCCGCTCGGTGCACCGCTGGAGCGCCAGCATGATGGTGCTGATGCTGATCCTGCACGTCTTCCGCGTGTACCTGACTGGCGGCTTTAAGCGTCCACGCGAGCTCACCTGGGTCACTGGGGTGACCATGGCAGTGATCACCGTGTCCTTTGGTGTTACTGGCTACTCCTTGCCT
>CAJWAH010000035.1 GCA_913020095.1 uncultured Synechococcus sp. | reverse complement strand
AAGCACTTTTGCAAGACGCCTTGCGTCAGCTGCAGGGCAACCAAGAGGAGCAGCTTCAGGGGCTCAAGGTGTTTTGTGAGCATCGCGATCCCCGCAGCCAGCCTTTGCTGAGGCCCCTGCTCGGCAGCAGTTGCCCCATCCTGCGGATGAGTGCGGTCTATGCCCTGGGCCGCAACCCTGATCCCCAGGCGTTGCCTCAGCTTCAGCAGCTGTTTCGGCTCGATAGCAACTGCTTTGTTCGCAAGGCCTTGGCCTGGACCTTGGGCAACTACCCCGAGGCTGAGGTGGTGCCCGATCTGCTCAATGCCCTGCGCCTTGATAACGCGGCGGTGCGCCTTTGGGCTGCCGGCTCTTTGGCTGACACCGCTTTGGCTCAGCCCCAGCAGCTCGACACCGTGACCCGTGAGTTGCTGCTGGCTCTTCAGGTGGATGGTCAGGCGGAAGTGCGCAGCAATTGCGCGTGGGGACTGGGCCGATTGCACCCTGTCTTGCCCCCTGCAGCCCAAGAGGAGCTGGTGCATGGCTTGCTGCAAACCCTGCTGAATGACAACGATTTCGGCGTTCGCCAAGATGCCCGCTCAGCCCTGGAGCAACTGGGGGATGGGGACGTCTTGGCCAAGTTGCAGGCCTTGGTGGAAGACGGCCTGATTGCCTGAATTCCGCTGAGATCTGAAGAATTTGGCTAACATCAGGCCTCCTCGGTTGCTTCTCAGTGCCCCTGCAAAGCATTCGCTTCCGCATTCGGCCCGACGGTCGTGTGGAAGAGATGGTGGAAGGGGTTCAAGGCGCCGGTTGCCAGGAGCTCACCAGCTCCATTGAGCAGCGTTTGGGACATGTCAGCTCACGCGAGCTGACGGCTGAGCATTTCCAGGCCAGCGCCAATACCTCCGTAGAGCAGGACAACCATGTCTCACTTCAGCACGGTCAAAACTGAACTCCGCGATCGGGAATCGCTGCTGGCCGCACTGCGGGATCTGGGTCAAGAGCCCAGCACCGGTGAGCAGCCTGTGCGTGGTTATCGCGGTCAGACCGTGACAGCAGATCTCTGCTGCCCGCAAAGCGAGGGTGGTGATATTGGTTTCCGCTGGAACAGCGCTGAGCAGCACTACGAATTGGTCACCGACCTTGATCTCTGGAAGCAGACCGTTCCCGTGGAGCGTTTCCTGGCCCAGCTGACCCAGCGTTATGCGCTGCAGTCCATCCTGCGCAGCAGCGCTGAAGAGGGCTATCAGGTGGCTGAACAACGCCAACAGGCTGACGGCAGCATTGAGTTGGTGGTGACCCGCTGGCAGGGGTGAGCGGCCTCGATCCTTCACTGGCTTTTCGCGCAGTCCCCGCCCCAGCGGCAGAGGCTGCTTCTAATGGCATGGAGCCTCTACTCGGAGGAGCTCTGCGGGAACAAGCGGTGTGGGTGGATGAAGCCGTTTGCATTGGCTGCCGCTACTGCGCCCACGTGGCGTGCAACACCTTCGTGGTGGAGCCGAACTACGGACGCTCCCGCGTGATTCGCCAAGACGGCGACAGCACTGAGCGCATCCAAGAGGCGATCGACACCTGCCCGGTGGATTGCATCCATTGGGTTGGCTTTGAAGATCTCGACGACTTGCGCCGACAGAGGGAAGGCCAAGACCTCCTGCCCCTGGGCTTACCCAATGCTGTTCGGCCCAAACGCACCCTGCCCAGGCCATGATCCCCACCCGCCGTTTCGGCCGCACGGAGCTGCCGATGCCGGTGCTCAGCCTTGGCGGCATGCGCTTTCAGCAGAGCTGGAGCGATTTGGCAGCCGATGCGATTGAGGCGGAGAGCCAACGCAATCTGGAGGCCACCTTGGCGGCGGCCGTGGCGGCTGGTTTTCACCATGTGGAAACCGCTCGCTACTACGGCACATCCGAGCTGCAGCTCGGTCCGGCGTTGGCCCGCCACCCCGATCCCAAGCGCATCCTGCAAACCAAAATTCCGCCGAGCGACGATCCAGCCGCCTTTGAAGCCGAGCTAGAGCGCAGCTTCAGCTTGCTCGCCGTAGAGCGGGTTGAGTTGCTGGCTGTTCATGGCCTGAACCTGCCCGAACACCTCGAGCAGACCTTGCGGCCAGGCGGCTGCATGGAGGTGCTGCGCCGCTGGCAGGCCGACGGGGCCATTGGCCATGTGGGCTTCTCCAGCCATGGCCCTCTGGAGCTCCTGCTCGAAGCCATCGCTAGCGATGCCTTCGATTACATCAACCTGCATTGGTATTACATCCGCCAGGACAACGGCCCTGCCCTAACGGCCGCGCGGGAGCGGGACATGGGGGTGTTCCTGATCAGTCCCACCGATAAAGGCGGCCATTTGCACAGCCCTTCAGCGCGATTGCTGGAGCTGTGCGAACCACTCCACCCGATCGTGTTTAACGATCTGTTTTGCCTCAGCGACCCGCGCGTGCACACCATCAGCGTTGGTGCCGCTCGCCCCAGCGATCTGGATTTGCATCTGCAGGCCCTGGAGCTCTTGGAGCAGGCGCCGGAGTTGCTGAGCCCGATTGAGGAACGCCTGCAGCAGGGACTCACTGAGCGCCTCGGCGAGACCTGGCTGCAGAGCTGGCAGCAGGGGTTGCCGAGCTGGCAAAACACACCAGGTGAGATCAATCTGCCGGTGCTGCTGTGGCTCCACACCCTGCTGCAGGGATGGGATCTCGAGAGCTTTGCCCAGGCCCGCTATGGCTTGCTCGGCAATGGCAGCCATTGGTTCCCAGGCCGCAATGCCAACCGCTTTGAGGCAGGTCCCAGCGAGCCGGCCGCCGTGAGCGAAGCGCAGTTGTTGGAGGCGCTCAGCGCCAGCCCGTGGCAGCAGCAGATTCCAGGAATTCTGCGGCAAATGAAGGCCCGCTTGGGTCAAAAAACCGTCAAGCGCTTGGGCCCTTAGCTCAAGCCAACGGCAGCTTGGCGGGCACACCAACAGCCCGGGGGTACTGCTTTGGGCAAACCCCTTGAGGCCGCAGCGGGATCACATGGCGCAGGCCCCGCTCTGCGGGCAGCTCTTGAACTTGGATCGTTTCGGTGCTGCTGTTCAGCTGGGCCGCAGCCCGTTGCAATTGGCGTTGGTCCTCATCGCTCCACTGGCCCCGGTACAGCAGGGCGGTGCCATCAGCGCTTAGTAGCGGCACCAGGTATTCGGCGACCACCGGGGCCGCAGCAACAGCGCGGGCCACGGCCAGTTGGAATTGGCGGCGGCAGTGGGGGTCTCGCCCCGTTTTCTCCGCCCGTTCACAGCGCAGTTGCACCCGCTCAGCGAGGCCCAAGGCATCGGCCATGGCTTGCACGGCTTGCACTTTGCGGCCCACCGAATCCACCAGGGTGAGCTGCGCTTGCGGTAGTGCAATGGCAATCGCCAGTCCTGGGAAGCCGCCACCGGTGCCCACATCGATCACCTTGAGTGGCTCGCCTGTGCTCAGCCAGGGCTGCAGCGGCCAGAGGCTGTCAAAAATCTGGCTAATCCAATAGTCCTCTCCCTCCACAAGTCGGGTGAGGTTGACCTTGCCGTTCCACTCGCGCAGCAGCTCTTGCAGCCGGTTGAACTGCTGCAGCTGATCGCTGGAGGGCTGCCAGGCCAGTTGGTCCCAGGGTGCAGTTGAACTCAGTGCAAACAGCGCAACATCACTAGGATCGCAAGCCGCGTCTGCCGCCGCAGCTTTGGCCCCTGCTCCCGCCAGCCTCTATGCCCTGTTGGAGGTGCCCCAGGAGGCCAGCAATGAACAGGTGCGCCAAGCCTTTCGCAATCTCAGTAAGCGCTTTCATCCCGACACCACCGAGCTGCCGCCTGACTTGGCTGCCGCCCGGTTTCAGGCCCTGCAAGAGGCCATGGTGGTGTTGGGGGACCCGCAGAAACGGCGTCTGTATGACGCCAGTCTCAAGGCCGCCGAGCTGAATCAGCAGCGCTTGGCGCAACGCTTCACCTGGCGCCCCAACACCGATCCACCACCGCGGCGCGATCTCTCTGGCGGCGAATGGTTCGCCCTGGTGCTGCTGGCTCTGGCGTTGGGCTTCAGCTTGGTGCTCGGGGTTGGTCTGGCCTGGTGGCGCGGTGTGGATCTGCTGCAGGAAGCCCCGCCCTTGCTTTAGGCAGCGCTTCAGGCTTCCCAGTCGCTGTCGAGATACTTCTGCTTGAACGCCAACTGCTCAGAGACATCTTCAAAATCAGCTGGCGGCTGCACCACGGGCGGGTGTTTCGCTATCAGCAATTCAGCATCAATGTGCGCTAGCGGGGGTTGGCCGTTGCGCTCTCTCTCCTGGTTGAAAATCCTGAGGTGGTGAGCAAATTGCGTCACCACATAGCAGCTCACCAGCCCATTCATGAAGTCGATGAACTCTTGATGGGCGTTGGCATCGTTCATGGCTGCTGCTCGCCTTGTTGCGTGGCTTTGTTGTGGACGTCGATCTGCGGTGTTGCTGGTGGTTGCAGGCTGTCGGTCGCCAGGACGTAGGTCACACCGATGGCGAGAAGTCCCAGCACAAAACCGAAAACCCTGGCGCCACCACCGGGTTTGCTCTGACGAAAGATGTCCCTTTCGTGTCCTGCTCGGCGGCGCTTGTTGATCACGACACACCCGATGCCCTGTCGATTTCATCATTGAGCGCGGGAATGCATTGTGTTTTTGCTTACGCATTTCCGTGCTTTCCAGCACTTGGCTTGACAGGGCTTGTGGTTTTTCTTTGATGAGTACCGAAGGAAGGGAGAAGAAAATCATGGGCCCCGAAATCACCACGCAGCCAGATGGTTCGCTGCGGGTTTGTTTGACCGAAAGCGGCATCACGGCCTGCTGTTATGTCTCCAGCACGCATCTGGTCGACAGTCATCTGCAGCAGCTGCGCGAGTCCATCTTCAAGCAAGCACTAAGGGCCTACGAGCAGCCCTGTTGAGGGCAGCCCTGCGTCGTCCAGACTGAGTGGAGCACGCATGGACAATGCCGCTTCCCAGCGCTGATACCCCGCTGTACAGCCATCCGTTGCCGGCCTTGGAGGAATGGCTGCGCAGCAGTGGCTTTGTCCGCAGTGACGAGGATGTGTGTGTGTGGAGCTTGGAGCGGCCGCAGTGGACAGCCCAGCTTGTGCTGCAAAGCGATGGCCTGGTGATCAGCTGGAGCCAGCAGGGCAGCAGCACCGAGCGGGCGTTCTCCTATGGCTTGAGCCGCGCTGATCTGGAAGCCGCCATCTTCGCTGGGCCCTAAAGCGGCAGGGCATCCAGCACCGCCTGCAAGCTGGCGTAGCACTGCGCCAATTCCCCGTCGTTGATGCCGAGCGGTGGCATCAGGTAGACGACCGATCCCAGGGGGCGAATGAACAGCCCTTGCTCCAGGGCCAGTCGCTGCACCTCCAGGCCAATCGGTTGCAGGTAGCCGCTGTCCCCTGGCAGCTCAAAAGCGGCAATCCCTCCGAGCAATCGCGGTTTGGTCACCAGCCGGTGCTCGGCCAAGCGCTCGAGGTGCGGCCGGTGCCGCGCTTCGATGCTGGTGTAGCGCTGGGGTTCCCGTTCCAGCAGCTCGAGGCTGGCCACAGCCGCGGCACAGCCCAAGGGGTTGGCGGTGAAGCTATGGCCATGGAAAAACGTGCGGTCCGGCTCCGGGCCCACAAAGCTTTGGTAGAGCCGTTCACTGGCCAAGGTCACGCCCATCGGCAGAAAGCCCGCGGTCAGTCCTTTGGAGAGGGACACGATGTCGGGGGCGATGCCGGCGCGATGGCTGGCAAACAGGCTGCCGCTGCGGCCAAAGCCCGTGAGCACCTCATCGGCAATCACCAGAGCACCGGCTGCGTGGGCCCGCTGCTCAACGGCTTGCAGGAACGTCTCACGCACCATCGCCATGCCACCGGCTCCCTGCAGCAGGGGCTCAAAGATCACTGCAGCGGTGGGGGTTTGCAGCAGCTCATCCAGCCGTTGCAGGGCCTGGGCTTCCTTCTGCTCAATCGCCTCATCGCCCCACCAGGTGGCGGGCCAAGGGGCACGGGCCACCGCAAACAGCAAGGGTTCAAACGGGGCGCTGAATAGGCCCCGCTCCCCCAGCGCCATCGCTCCAAAGGTGTCGCCGTGATACGCCCCGTCAAAGGCGATCACCTGCTGCCGTTCTGGTGCTTCCCGTTGGCAGTGCTGCCAAGCCATCTTCAAGCCCACTTCCACAGCGGTGGAGCCGTTGTCGGAGAAAAACATCCGATCCAGCCCATCCCACTTCCCGCACAGCCGCGTTGACAGGGTGCTGGCCGGGCCATGGCGGAAGTTGGCGAAGATCACCTGCTCGAGCTCTTTGGCTTGATGGCCAATGGCCTCGGCAATGCAGGGCTCTCCATGGCCATGCAGGGTCACCCACCAGCTGCTGATGCCATCGATCAAGCGGCGGCCGTCATCGAGTTCCAGCCACACGCCTTGGCCGCGGCGCACCGGAATCGGAGCGGGCCCCCGGCCTGGCTGGGTAAAGGGATGCCAGAGATGCGGATGCCAGCCGCTGGTTGCCATCTCAGTCATGGGGCTTGGCCATCCATCCAGGGTTCACGGCTGCGTCGAAGGCGTCGGCTTCGATGGCATTCAGCACCAGTGCCGCTTCCCGCAGGCTCAGCCCTTCACTGTGGGCATGCAGAGCGATTTTGGCGGCCATGTCGTAGCCGATCACGGGTGCCAGGGCCGTCACCAGCATCAGCGATTGGTCGCGGAAGTGCCCCACCTTGGAATGGTCCAGGTCCATGCCACGCACCAGGTGCTCCTCCAGGCTGCGGCAGCTATCGATCAGCATTTGGCCGCCGCGCAGCAGATTGAGTCCCAGCAGGGGTTTGTAGACATTCATCTGCAGATGGCCGGCGCTGCCGCCAATCGCCACCGCTTGATCCATGCCCATCACCTGGGTCGTGGCCATCGCCACCGCTTCACATTGGGTGGGGTTCACCTTGCCGGGCATGATCGAGCTGCCTGGTTCGTTGGCGGGCAACTGCAGCTCCCCGAGCCCTGCCCTGGGACCGCAGGCCAACAGGCGAATGTCGTTGACGATCTTGTGCAGCGCTCCGGCTAAGAGCCTGAGCCGGGCCATTTGCTGCACCAGCGCGTCGTGGCTTCCCATCAGCGCGAAGCGGTTGCCATCACTGCGCCACTGCACGCCTTCACAGCTGCTGAGCTGCTCACACACGGCTTGCGGATAGCCCTTGGGAGCCCCGATCCCGGTGCCAACGGCCGTTCCGCCGAGGGGAATGGCGCGCAATTCCAGCAGTCCTTGCTCGAGCCGTTCGCCAGCACTGCGCAGTTGGGCGGCCCAGCCACCAACCTCTTGCCCCACGGTTAGGGGAACGGCGTCTTGGAGGTGGGTGCGGCCAATTTTGACGACACCATCCCAGGCGGCGGCTTTGCGCTCCAATGCCTCCACCAACTGATGCACAGCTGGCAGCAGCGCTTGGCGTTGCTGCCGCTCGGCAGCCAAATGGATGGCACAGGGGAACACATCGTTGGTGCTCTGGCTGCGGTTGACGTGGTCATTGGGATGCACCACCTCCCTCGAGCCGCGAGCTTGGCCGGCCAGTTCGCAGGCCCGATTGGCAATCACCTCATTGACGTTCATGTTCGTTTGGGTGCCGCTGCCGCTTTGCCAGCAAGACAGCGGAAATTCCCCATCCAGCGTTCCGGCTTCCACCTCGCGGGCCGCCTCGCTGATCCATTGGCAGCGCTGCTCATCCAGCACTCCGAGCTGATGGTTGGTGTGGGCGGCCATGCGCTTGAGGCAAGCGATCGCATGGATTAACTCCAGCGGAATCGGGTCGTTGCCGATTTGAAAGCGATGCCGTGCCCGTTCGGTTTGTGCGCCCCAGTAACGATCAGCTGGCACCCGCACATCACCAAGGCTGTCGTGCTCGAGCCGCCAGGTTTGACCGGTGTGGCTGTGCTGATCCGACATAAAGCAAAAAAGTGCCCTGACGAGTTCTTAATCGTTCACCCCTACCACTAACTCATGTGCGCCTTGGGGTCCGGCGATGCTCGAGCACCTGCTCCCACCGCTGAACGACAAAAACTTGCCCTGGATGGATGTACTCCATCCGATCGTTGTTCACTTCGTGATCGCCATGGCGCTGATCACGGTGGTTTTTGATCTGATCGGCGTGATCACACGCAAGCCCAACCTTTTTGAGGTGAGCTTTTGGAACCTGTTGGTGGCCACGGTGGCCATCTTCGTGGCCATCATTTTTGGCCAGGTGGAGGCGGGTCTGGCCAGCCCCTACAGCGGTGCGCGCGACATCCTCAACTACCACAGCACCATTGGCTGGTCGCTGGCTGGGGTGCTCAGCCTGCTCACCGCTTGGCGCTATGTGGTGCGGCAAAAGGATCCAGGGGTTTTGCCCAAGGGCTTCCTGGTGATTGATGGGGTGTTGGCGGCCTTGGTGTTCACCCAGGTGTACCTCGGCGACAAGTTGGTTTGGGTCTATGGCTTGCACACGGTGCCGGTGGTGGAAGCCATCCGTGAGGGGGTGATCTCATGAGCCTTCTGGCCACGATTGTCTCCCCCATCAACGACATCGTTGATTCCCTGGGGCCCAACGACCTCCCCTATGCGATTCCGGTGCATCCCAATTTGGTGCACCTCACCATCGGACTGTTCTCGATCGGAATCGCGTTTGATTTCGCCGGGGCCTTCTACCCCCTGGAAAAACGGGTGTTTCGCTTGCTGGCTCTGCCGGTGACCCGCGTCGGTTTCCACGATGTGGGCTGGTACAACGTGCTGGCCTGCAGCATCGTCACCTTCTTCACGGTGGCCGCCGGCTTCTACGAAATGCTGCTGGCCGTGCCCTTGCCTGGGGTCACCAGCGTTCTGGGTCAAAACGCCATCGACACCATGCTCTGGCATGCCGTTGGCGGTGTGGCCCTGCTGCTGATCATCGTCGCGATGACGATCTGGCGCGGCTTTCTGCGCTTCATCTGGCGCAAAGACCTCGGGCGTCAGGTCAGCTGGCTGTACCTGGCCTGCGGCGCCGTGATCCTTGTGGTGATGGGTGTGCACGGCAGCCTCGGCGCCTGGCTGGCCAGTGAATTTGGGGTGCACATCACCGCCGATCAGTTACTGGCCGCCGGCGCCAATGTTCAAGAGGTGTTGCCATGACCCCCACAACGCCGATCAAGAAAGGCCCCAACCTCGGCGCCATCGTGATCATCACCCTGGCGATTGGCGCCAATCTCGCCCTGAGTTGGTTGATGGCCCAGTGGTCCTATGGCTGGTTCCCGCCGCAGGCTTCCACAGCTGCCCCCTACGTCGACAACCTCTTTGCCCTGGAAACCGGGATCGGCACGTTTGTGTTTTTGGGATGCACCGGCGTGATGGCCTGGAGTCTGCTGTTTGATCGGGCAGACAAGTACGACGAGAGCTATGGCGCTCCGATCGAAGGCAACACCCGCCTAGAGATCACCTGGACCTTGATCCCAACGGTGGTGGTGTTTGCCATCGCCATCTATTCGATGCAGGTCAACGACAAGCTCGATGCCCTGGGCCCCAAACACAAATACGCCATGGGCACAGATCCCCTGGTGGGTGCAGTGGAAGACCCCCGCGCCACCGTTGGGCCGATCGATGTGATTGCTCGGCAGTGGAGCTGGGAGTTTGTCTATCCCAATGGGGTGCGCAGCTCAGAGCTGCACTTGCCCATCAACCAGCGGGTGAACTTCCGCCTGATCAGTGAAGACGTCAACCACAGTTTTTATGTGCCGGCGTTCCGCCTCAAGCAGGACATCGTTCCGGGCAGCGTCATCTCGTTCAGTGTGACGCCGACCAAAGAAGGGCGCTTCCGCTTGCGTGATGCCCACTTCAGCGGGGCCTACTACTCCCAGAACCAAACCGATGTTCTGGTGCAGCCCCAGTCGACCTACGACGACTGGCTCAAGACAACGGCGAAACAACCGCTCCAGCCGGGCTTAAGCCCGGGCAATGAGCTCTACGCCAAGCGTTTGGAAAGGGGGGATCGCGGCTGGGCCACCGTGCCGCCAGCGCCACCCCCAATGGTCAATGACCCCGGCGATGCCTCCATCCCCCACGACGCCTGAGCACCATGACCAGTACCAACTTCGATCCCCGCATCCTCAAGGCGCCCCACCCCGTTCCGGGGGCGCCCGATAACTGGAAGCGCTTTTTCAGCATCAACACCGATGCCAAGGTGATTGGCATTCAATACATCGCCACTTCGCTGTTGTTCCTCTTGGTGGGAGGACTGCTGGCGATGATTGTTCGCGGTGAGTTGATCACACCAGAAGCGGATTTGGTGGATCCCACCGTTTACAACGGCCTCTACACGATGCATGGAACAGTGATGCTGTTCCTGTTTTTGTTCCCGGTCCTCAATGGCCTGAACAATCTGCTGATTCCCACCATGATCGGCGCGCCCGACATGGCGTTCCCCAAATTGAACGCGGCGGCGTTCTGGCTGGTGCCGGTGTTCGCCATCTTGCTGATGGCCAGCTTTTTTGTTCCTGGCGGGCCTGCCCAAGCCGGTTGGTGGTCCTATCCACCGGTGAGCATTCAGAACCCTTTGGGGCATTTCTTCAACGGTCAGCAGCTCTGGCTGTTGGCTGTGGCCTTGTCGGGGATTTCATCGATCTTTGGTGCGATCAATTTCGTCACCACGATCATCCGCATGCGTGCCCCGGGTATGGGCTTTTTCAAGATGCCGCTCTATTGCTGGACGGCGTGGGGCGCGCAAACCATCCAGCTGATTGGCCTGCCTGCGCTCACCGGCGGCGCGATCATGCTGCTGTTTGATCTGAGCTTCGGCACCAGCTTTTTCAAGCCAGAAGGTGGTGGTGATCCGGTGCTCTATCAACACTTCTTTTGGTTCTATTCGCACCCGGCTGTGTATGTGATGGTGTTGCCGGTGTTTGGCATCTTCTCTGAGGTCTTTACCTGCTATTCCCGCAAGCCGTTATTTGGCTACAAATTCGTGGCGTTGGCTTCATT
>CAJWAH010000034.1 GCA_913020095.1 uncultured Synechococcus sp. | reverse complement strand
GCGCGGTGATCAAGGTGATCGCTCCAGCGAAGGCAACCCAGTAGCCAGGCAGCAGCGGATTGCCACTGCTGCTCACCAGCCAGCTGGCGATCAGTGGGGTGGTGCCACCGAAGTACCCCTCAGCGACATTGAACGCCAAGGCCAAACCTGTGCAGCGCACCGCTTGCGGCATCAACTCGACATTGGCTGGGTTTTTGGCTCCGGCCAACAGGGCCACCGCCAGCATCAGCAGCATTTCGCCCCGGCTGATCCATGTGGGATTGCCGCTGTGCAGCAGCTCAAAAATCGGCAGGCCAGCGAGCAGCAGCAGCAGGGAGCCAGCGATAAGTAGCGGCTTGCGTCCCAGCCGATCCGAGACCCAGGCGGCGATGGGGTAAAAGATCAGCAGCAATCCCATCACGCGGGTGTTGAGGGCCAGCGCAACGCTTTCGCTTTGCCCTGCTTCGCTTTGGATGTAGGTGATGACGTAGACAAAGGCCGTGTAGAAGGCAACGCTGCTAGCGACATTGAGCAGCAGAACCCGCAGCACGGCGCCGCTGTGGCGAGCCAAGGCCTGCACGGGGCGGGAACCAGCCGCCGGAGGCGTTTCACTATTCAGCCCCCGCCGCAGAACAAAGCCGGTGAGGGCCACCATCAGACCCAAGGCAAAGGGCAGACGCCAGCCCCAGCTGTGCATTTGTGCAGCGCTCAGGCTGCTTGAGAGCAGCGTCCCAGCGGCTGAGCCCAGCAGCATGCCCAACACCGACCCCCACAGTCCCCAGATGGTGACCAGGCCGCGGCGATTGGCCGGGGCATGCTCAGCCAGAAACACGATCGAGGTGGTGTATTCCCCGCCGGCAGAGAGTCCTTGGAGGATGCGAAGCAACACCAGGGCGACCGGTGCCCATAGGCCCACCTGCTGGTAGGTGGGCAGGATCGCCATCGAGACCGTGGCTAGCGCCATGGCCATCACCGAGAGGGTGAGGGCTTGGCGGCGGCCAACCCGATCGCCGATGCGTCCAAGCACCACACCTCCGAGGGGGCGCACCAGAAAGCCGGCGGCAAAGGCCCCAAAGGCGGCAATCAGCGAGGCGTTGGGATCACTGGAGGGAAAGAACTGATCGCTAAAGATGCCAACGAAGTAGCCATAGAGGGCGAAGTCGTACCACTCCATGACGTTGCCAATCAGGCCAGCCAAGATCACCCGCCAGAGCGGTGGCTGTTGAGCTCCCATGGCGGCCTGCGTGCTTCAACTCACCAATAGGAATGAAGTCAGGGCCCTGCAAGGGTTCGCTAAGACAACGAGGTTTGCGACAGAGCGATGGCCCGTTGGACCGCTGATGCCATGGCTGATCAGGCCGGCCGGCTTGCCCTTGTCACAGGCGCCAATACGGGAATTGGTTATGAAGCTGCCCTGCAGCTGGCCCATAAGGGAGCTCAGGTGCTGCTGGGCTGCCGCGACGAGCAGCGGGCACAACAGGCCATCCAGCGCATCCAAGCCGAGGCCCCCAAGGGGTCAGTGGAGTGGCTGCCTTTGGATCTGGCGGATCTCGCCTCCGTCGCTGCTGCCGCCGCCCAGCTGCGTGCGGCCCATCAGCAGCTCGATCTGTTGATCTGCAATGCCGGTGTGATGGTGCCGCCGGCGGGGCGCACGGCCGATGGCTTTGAACTGCAATTCGGCATCAACCATCTGGGCCATTTCGCGCTGGTGCTGCAAGTGCTGCCTTTGCTGCAAGCGGCAACGGCGGCGCGGGTTGTTGCGGTGTCCAGCGGTGCGGCCCTGTTTGGCCGCATGGTGTTTGACGATTTGAATTTCGAGCGCCGGGGTTACCAGCCATGGGCTGCCTACGGGCAGAGCAAGTTGGCCAACTTGCTCTTCATTCAGGCCTTGGCGCGCCGCCTGAAACGGGCCGGCTCATCGGTGGTGGCTTGCGCTGCTCACCCGGGAGTGACGGCAACGGAGTTGCAACGCCATAGCCCCAACATGCAAAACATGCCCGCTTGGTTGGCGATGCCAGCCCCCCAGGGTGCCCTGCCCAGCCTGCGCGCCGCCACTGATCCCGCTGTGGAGCCCTTGGACTATTTCGGCCCCGATGGCCTGTTGCAAATGCGCGGCTACCCCAAGCGGGTCCCATGGCCCAGCGGCGCCAAACACCAGGCGATCGCCGATCAGCTGTGGGAGCAGAGCCTGCGCAGTTGTGATCTGGCAGACCCGCTGGTCATGGCTACACCGTGAGCATGGGCAACCACCTGAACAGTGCAGCCATTGCGTTGCTGGCCTTGGCGGTGATTTTTTTGGCGATTAAAGAGCCCAAGTGCGATCCGCCTCAGGGCAATGGCACGGCAGCCGCTCCGGCGGCTCCGGCCGCCCCAGCGCAGCAGCGCCCACCCCGGGAGTTGCGCAAGTTTTAGGGCCAAAAAAAAGCCCCGGCTGGGCCGGGGCTGGATGGATCAAGCAGCGCCGTGTTGCTGGCGTGCCAGCAGCACTTGTGCTTGGTGCAGAGCCTGCTGTTTGGTGGCCTGCTTGCGGACGAGATGGAGGATGTTCATCACTCTCTTGACAGCGCTCCAGCCCCCGTTGCCTGACTGGAATCGAGCTGCATCCCCTTAGGGATCAACGTGGCAAAAGAATAGCAGTTTTTGGTAGCGACCGCTACGGTTTGCGGCCGAAAAATTGCACCACGGCGCTAGGCCCCTGATGGGCGCTGCCTTCAGCGATCTCCCGTTCGACCTCTTGCAGGATCAAGGGTTTCAAGGCTGCGAGCTCGTGCTTCAGCTCGGCTGCATCGATCAACAGCTCCCGCCGCGTGGGCCCGCCGCTGCTGAATCCCAGCTGCTTGGGGCTATAGGCCTCGATCAGCAGGTGTCCCCCTGGCCGCAAGGCTTCAACGGCCCGTTGCAGCACCGTGGCCCTTAGCTCGGGCTCCAGGTGCATCCAGATCGCTGCGATCAGATCAACGCTGGCTGGTTCGGGATGAAACGCGGCTAGATCGCAGCAGAGGGTGTGGATGTTGACGCTCCGTCGCTGCGCCAGTTCCTCGGCTTTGCCTAGCCCCACCGGGCTGATGTCTTGGGCGCAGACCTGGTGCCCAAGCTCGGCGAGAAACACCGCATTGCGGCCTTCGCCTTCAGCCAAGCAAAGGGCTTGGCCAGCTTTGAGTCCAAAGGCGTGCTCCTTGAGGAAATCGTTGGGCTGCTCTCCATAGACAAAGCCAGTGCTGGCAAAACGCTGATCCCAATAGCCCTTGGGGCCAAAGCCAGTGCTCATGCCTTGCTGGGAAACCCGGCTGCCGGTGAGCGTTCCACAGCGGCGGCTGTGGCCGGTCCCCACAGTCCGTCTTCGACCAGTGGAGCTTTGGGGTTGTGCTCATTCCAGAGCTGCTGAAAGGCCAGCACCTGAGCGCCCCCAAGGTCGACACCCCCAGCTGCGTAGTCAAAGTGCATCGGGTCCCAGGCTCCGAGCCATTGCCAGCCGTGCCGCTCGAGATAGGGGCGCCAACCGCTGGCATCTTCGATGTCAATGGCGAGGCCGCTGTTGTGGTTGCTGAACGGGGGAGGTGCTGCCGCCTGAATGCCGCATTCACTGCGCTGCGCTTGTTGGTGAATCAGGTGCTGTTGCATCGGCGTGCGCAGGGCGCTGTTGATCACCAACGGTTCGCCGCGCTCTTCAACCGCCGCGATCAGAGCCTTGGCGGCCTGGGGTTGCAGCCAGGCGTTGTTGTGGGCGCCCTCCAGTTGGATCAGAGGGTGCGCAACGGCCACCAAGGCGCCCTGCGTTTCAAGGCGATCCAATACTTGCTGAGAGAGTCCGGCGATGGCTCCGGTGTCGCAGGTGCTGCGGGTGCTTGCCACGCTGGCTGGCTGGCCGCGGCGAATGGTGTCGCTGAAGCGATTCAGCCCATGCTGCCCTCCATTCACCAGGCGTCTGGCGGCTGCCAAGTTGTCACTGGCCAGGGCATGGCGTAAGGGTGCTTCACGCTCTTTGAGAAATCGAGCCAGCAGGTGTGCAGCCACTTCTGGCTCGTTGGCTAGGTCTGGGCGCTTCAGCAGATCAACGCCAATTTGCTCGCCGTAGCGGGCGTAGTTATCGCGTCCGGTGAGCTGCACAAAGCCCCGGCCGCGAAAGGCTTCACCATCGCCAGAGCCGAGGTTGCCCAAATCCCGGCGTTCGTCGTAAAGCCCGTAGGGATGGCCTCCTGGAGCGGTGTTCCATGCCGATGGGTGCTCATCAATCGGTTCAAAGCCTTCGCTTTCGGCTCGGATCGTGGCCAACGCCAGCAAGGCCATGGCGCGATCTCCGATGCCCTCCTCGGCAAGGGCTGAGCTGATGTAGGGCCAATAGCGCGCAATGTTGCTGCGGGGTGTGGCGGCTGGGAACAGCGCGCTGACCTCTGTTGCCGTCAATGGTTGTTGGGCCTGCGCCATGGTGCAGTGATCGACCTATCTGGTGTAGCCATGGCCTCGCCTTTGCCACCTTGGCGGCCGTTGATTCGCGCGGCTCAACAGCGGGAGGGGCGCTCCCCTGCCGCCCGCTGGTTGCAGCTGGCGACTGTGGCCCTCGATGGCACGCCGCGGGTGAGAACCCTGGTGTTTCGCGGTTGGGGTGGGCCCGATCAATTGGATCTGTTGACCGATGCGCGCAGTGCCAAGGCGCCGGAGCTGGAGAGGCAGCCGGCCTTTGAAATCTGTTGGCTGATGCCAAAGGCCAAGCAGCAATTCCGGTTGCGGGGGCTCTGGCAACCCAGCGCAGTTGACGCAGCTCCAGAGAGGCAGCGCCATTGGCAACAACTCAGCCCGGCTGGGCGTGCCCTATGGGCCTGGCCGGCTCCTGGGCGCCCGTGGCAGCCCACTGATCAGTTTGAGGAGGAGCTATCGGCTGAAGCAGAGATCCCAGAACATTTCCAGTTGTTGCGCCTTCAGGTTGAGCGAGTGGAGCAGCTGGACCTAGGCCAGCACCCGCATCTGAGGCAGTCATGGCGTCGCGATGAGCAATGGAGTGCATTGCGGCTGCGGCCCTGAGCCCCTAAATTTTCGCCACTGTCAGAGAACGCTGACATGGATTCCATCCGTCGCGACGACACCAGTCTCAAGTGGGCTGCCGATGGGGAGCTCTCCCCCGTTGACCAGCAGCGGATTTTGGCGAGGCTGAGTGCCCAGGACCCCACCGCCCAAGGCCTGTTGCAGTGCTCCACCGAGGATCAGGCTGGAGGCAGTCCTTCGATCAGCTGAATGGCTCCGCAAGCCGTCCTCCTGCAGGCCCATGAGGAGATGCAGGTGCTCACCCGTGGTGAGGGTTTCCAGCGCATTGATCCAGAGCTGAATCAGTGGATTGCTGCCACTGGCATCGGTGTGGGCGTGCTGCACCTCACCTGCTTGCACACCAGTGCGTCGTTAACGATCAACGAAAACGCCGATCCCCGCGTGTTGGAGGATCTGGCGGCTTGGATGCGTCGCGTCGCCCCTCAAATCGGGGTGAATTCCCTGGGGGAGCGGGAGGGGTATCACCGCTACCGCCATGACGATGAAGGCGATGACGACATGCCGGCCCACATCAGAACAGCGCTGACATCCCAAACCTTGAACCTGAGTGTGGTTGGCGGGCGCCTACAGCTCGGGATCTGGCAGGCCGTGTATCTGTGTGAGTGGCGTGCGCGGGGATCATCCCGCCGCATTGCCCTGCATCTGTTGGGCTCGTAGAGCCGGCTTCTCATTCCGCCAATGGGTTGTCCGGTGCCTGACGTGGCAGTTCATCCGGGCTGACATTGCCGGTGTCAGCAGCGCGCTCCACCAGGCTGAGGCCGACGATCAGCGCGTTCGCGTGAGTTGGCGACAACCCCTGCGCTGGATTGGAGCTCAAAACGGCATCAGCAATCCAGGGGTAACCCCCGGTTCATCGCCAAAGTCCCAACCGTCGGGTCCGGCGGGCTCGGCCATGTCGGCCTCGCTGGGCACTGGACCAGCCGTGGGCTGCACGCCATCAAGGCAGCTCATCGGCGCGTCGAAGCCGAAGTCTTCGCAGTTCACCAAATCAGGTTGCGCCACCACGCTGGCCGGGCTGCCCAGCAGGAGTGAGGCCATGACGACGAGGGGTATGCGCATGCCGACAAAACTTCTTGCCTCATGGTGGCCATCGATGGCGCGCTTGGAAGCGCATGCGGGAGTTACCAGCGCACGCGGATCTTTCCACCATTGGGGCCTTCGAAGCTCACGCTGCCATCTGCCCGGCCAGGACGGTATTCAGGCCCCCAATTGATTGGGCGGCGGCCATCCCACCAATCACCATTGCGGCGGCAGATGCCCTCGCCGGCGTAGTGATAGCCAATGGCACAAACCTGATGATCACGGCGCCCGTTCGGTTGGCAATAGCCCGCGCCCAGGGCTGCTCCGGTTTGAACCCAACGGGCATCGGGCCCGCAGTTCTGCGCAGCTTGCGTTGAATGGGGCATCAGCATGAGCGCGGATGCGCCCAGAAGCAGTGTCATCCAGTGGCGCATGGGTGGCTCCTGAAAATCACAGCCTGACCGCGCCTCCTTCCGCTGTCAGCTTGGCTTGATCTCCCGTAGGTTTGGCGTCCTCGGATTCAACAGATGGCATCGGGCGCATCCAAAGCCATTGGCGCGATTCGCCGCGCCGGGATTTATGGGCTGTTGAGTTATTCAGGCTTGGTGCTGATCAATAACAGCGGCCTGGAGCTGAGCAACATGTGGGTGGCTTATTTGCCGATGTTTGTTGCTGTCTATGTGTTGACCCAGTGGGCTGATCGGCGTTGGTTGATGCGACAGCAACAGAACGATGAATCCCAATAAAAAGCACCCGCTGCTCACAGGTGCCAGTGCCCATGTTGAAGACCCGTTGCAACAGGCCTTACTTCTTCAGTTAGCGAGACAATCAGCCGCTGAAATGTGGCATCGACGACAAAAGCCGAACAATGGGGAGAAGTACAGACGTTTCTACTCTTTTAGTTCGCATTGTTGTCGCCAGTTGCTCAGTCATCGGCAAGATCTGAGAACTCACTGAGAAGCCCCTGAAGCTTGCTGCTCCGGTAGCCCAAAGAACGTTTTTCAGATCGAAACGGTGCGAATTTCCACTGAGGTCCACAGCAAGCCCCGTGGGCTGAGGGGGGAATTCGTTCCGCCAACGCTCCCCCCGCAAAATTCAAAAGATGGCTTAAGCAGCCAAGAACCAAGCTCTGCACTGAATAGTCTTCATTCAGACAGGCTCCTTTGATGCGGTTTGTTCCGTTGGCTTTGCTGTTGAGCTTGTCGCCATCGCCGTTATTGGCGCACGACGGCCATGGGGCTGCTGATTTGGGCGTCACGGTGGAGGAGCTGGCCAATGCAAGCCAGCAATGGGACGGGCAGCCCTTGCCCTCGTATCCCCGGGGGCAGCCTCAGGTGAAAGTGCTGCGCATTGGTATCCCAGCCGGTGTGGTGCTGCCTTGGCACACGCACCCCGTCATCAATGCAGCGGTGATCTTGCGCGGCACCTTGGCGCTCAACCTCAAAGACGGCACCACCAAGGTGTTTCAGACAGGTGAGGCCATTGTCGAGGTGATCGACACGGTGCACACCGGCCAGGCCATCGGCGCTGAGGATGTCGAGGTGGTGGTCTTTTATGCAGGGGTGGAAGGCATGCCCACCACCGTGCTCCAAAAGCCTGTGGCACAACCATGAGCCAGCTCTGGCCCGTGGCTCTGGTGCAGTTCCAGGTGAGCCCTGAGCCACAGGTCAATCGACAACAGGTGCGCCATTGGCTCGAGCAGGCGATGACTCAGGCGGGGACGCCTCGCACGCCCAAGTTGTTGATGCTGCCTGAAGTGTGGAATTCGCCCTATCAGGCGGAGCGCTTCGCCGAGTTTGCCGAGCCCATTCCAGAGCTTGGTGCTGATCTGCGCGATGGGCCCTCAGAGTCCCTCAAGCTGGTGGCCGACTTTGCTGTCAGCCATCGGGTCAGCGTGATCGCTGGCTCGATTCCGGAATGCAGCAGTGATGGGCGCATTTTCAATACAGCCACAGTGATCAGCCCCGCTGGCTGTTTGCTGGCCAAGCACCGCAAGATGCATCTATTTGATGTGGATATTCCCGGTGGAATCCACTTCCATGAGTCAGACAGCCTGACGGCGGGCGATCAGATCACCGTTCTCTCGGGTGTGGGGGATCCCCTGAACAGTGGTGCTGCAACCCCGCCCAATCTTGGCCTGCAGATCTGCTACGACATTCGATTTCCGGAGTTGGCGCTGCTGATGCAGCAGCAGCTGAGCTGTGATGTGATCGCTTGCCCGGCGGGTTTCAGCACCACCACAGGCCCATTGCATTGGCATCTGGTGATGCGAGCGCGCGCCGTCGATACCCAGTGTTTTGTGCTGGCCTGCTGCAGCGCCAGGCCCCCGCAGGATTCGAGTGATTACCCCAGTTATGGCCACTCGCTGGTGGTGGATCCCTGGGGCCACATCCTGGCGGAGGCGGGCATCGGTGAGGAGGTGGTTCACGCCGAGCTGGATCTCGATCAAATCACGGCAGCTCGGGCTGCCATTCCCACCTCTCGGCAACGGCGAGGGGATGTCTACCGCCTTGAGCCATCAACAGAGCGTTAACAATCGATTTGGCTGCCCGTCTCGGTGTTGATCTCCTATGGGGTTTTGGCGTCGATAAACACTTGACTCATCACCTTGACGCCATTGGGCCGGAAATGGCCGTCAAACTCGTAGTAGTCCTCACCGCTGAGCTGAGATCGAAAATCAACGCATGAAATGTTCTCGGCTGAGCAGGCTTGAAGGAGCTGATCGTATTTGTGATCCACATCAATCGCATCAGGGCTAAATCCACCGAGTTGGCCATCTCGCTTGAGGCGGGCTGTCGAAATTTCAGAACCATCGGGGATCAGGATGATTTGACCTAGCTGAACCCCTTCGCGTTTGAAATTCGCTTGGATTCTCTGCAGGGCGAGCCGCAGATCTTTGGCATCACTTGGGCTATTGGTTTTATAAAACGTTTGACCACCGTAGTTGCTGTAGTAACTGCCGTGGTCTTTGATGCTTCCGCCTTGCATTGCAGCCAGTTTGGCTGCTTGGACCAAGTTCAAATCTGCAATCCAGGGCTGCTCCATCACCCAGGAGTTGAAGCTTGAAAGCTTGGCTTTGAGGCCCGTGTGGTTCAGTGATGGCAGTGGTCCTGAGGGTTTTCCTTCTGTGGCATCAGTGGCTTTCCCGTAAGCGATCAGGCCTTCGTAGTCATTGCCCATGCAGAGCATGAGGTCAATGGGTTGGTTGTTGGCGTTGACCTTGCCAATGGTGCTGGCTTGGGTCTTGAGGATGTTGATGTATTGAGGGATGTTGGCCCCAGGAAGCCCTAGGGCATAAATATTCTGAGTTGGGTCAAGATCGCTGGCTTGGCATTGCATGAGGTCGTCGTCGCTGACCCCGATTCCGTAGGTATAACTGTCCCCAATGACGACGGCTGAAGCTGGCTTTGTGAAGTCAAAGCAGGGATTTCTCCAGCCGTAGCGATCGTGTTGAACCGAATGTTGGTATTCGGTATGGAGTTGCTGCCCCTGGCTGTTGGGTTCAAATCGAAATGTTGTTGAATCAAATAAACCTTGCGCTTGGGCAGGCCCCTGACGCATGAGTTCATTCATCTTCAGCCGGGCTTGTAGGGCCTCAGGCTTGATGATGCGCAAGGCGATTTCTGCGCCCACCAAGGCCAGCGCAAGGCCGGCCACATTGATGCCGATCACCTTGGCAATGCTGCTGGCCCGCCCCACTGGCAAATGCTTTGGCGGCCCTAAGGCCCAAACGAATCAGGCCAGTGTCCCATCACCGATCTGGTGGGGCAAATCCAAAACGACTTCCTAGCTTTGGGCTGAACGCCATGACGTGGTGGTCGAGGGTTTTGTGTTGTGACCATTCCTCCCCAGCTGGTGGCCACGGCCCGTTGCCTCTGGTGGTGGCAATGGCAACGCCTGATGGATGGCTTGGCTCCGGCTGATGCGGAGGGCAACTACCAGCGCCGGCCATCTCAGTTCGCTGGACGCCCACTCGAGCCATTGCTGCAGCAGTGCACCACAACCGTTCAACGTCCGCTGTTGATCATTGGCCGCAGCTGTCCTTGGGCCCATCGCACCCGCCTGGTGCATCAGCTCTGTGGCCTGGCTGATGCCGTGGCTCTGGTGTTGGTGGAGCCCGATCCGCAGGCTGGGCGCTGGGTCTTTCCTGAGCCGCTGTTGGGCTGCCGCAGCTTGCAGGAGCTCTATCGCTTGGCTGGGGCCAACCCGCAGCAGCGCGCCACGGTGCCGCTGTTGCTCGATCCAGGCAGCGAATCGCGCTCACCGGTGATCCTCAGCAATGAGAGTGCGGAGTTGGTGCAGCTGCTCAACCGCTGGCCCGGCTCAGCGATGGATTTGGAACCGGAGCCTCTGCTGGAGGCTATTGAGCAGTGGTCGCAGCAGTTGCAGCACTCCCTCAACGACGGCGTCTATCGCTGCGGGTTTGCCCGCACCCAACCCGCCTATGGGCGGGCTGAGGCCGCGCTTTTTGCGGCCCTCCAAGCCCTGGAGGAGACCCTGTCGGCCCATGGGCCATGGCTGTGTGGCGCGCAACTGACGCTGGCGGATGTGCGCTTGTTTCCCACCTTGATCCGTTGGGAGCAGGTGTATGCCCCGCTGTTTGGCTGCAGCCGCCAGCCGCTGTGGAGTTTCCCGGCGCTGTGGCAGTGGCGGGCCCGTTTCCTGGATTTGCCGGGGGTGCTGGAGACCTGTGATCCGCTGGCTTGGCGCACCGACTATTTCGGAGCGCTGTTCCCCCTGCGGCCCTCTGCTCTGGTGCCGGCTGGACCGATGGATGGCGCCGCCTTGCAGCAGTTGGTGAGCCGGCCAATTCCCACCACAATGGAGACATGAGCGTCGCTCCGGTTGTCTACGAAGGTGTCTATGGCCCCTACACGGTGACGGGGGAGCATCGCCGTGAAGTGTTGGCCTATCGGTTGAGCTTGTTGTTGGTGGCGCTGGCCCAGGTGGCGTTGCTGGTGCAGTGGCGATGGCTCGGGCCGAGCTGGTGCTGGCCCTGGTTGCTGTTGATGGCTGCCGGTTTGGGCGGTGCGCTGCGCTGGGTTCACATCTATTTGGTGCCATTGCACCGGACCTTGCAGCTGTTTTGGCTGCTGGGCTGTGCTGGTTTTGGGCTGTTGGCTTACCGCGCTGGTGCCGCATCGATGCTGCCGCAGTTGGTGGATCAGCCGGACTGGATTTGGTTGG
>CAJWAH010000033.1 GCA_913020095.1 uncultured Synechococcus sp. | reverse complement strand
GTCTGATGATGGACCTGGCGATGATGGGCTGCGGCACCGGCGCCATCATCGAGCCCCACCTGGTGGAGCGGCTTCCGGTTGTGCGCAACGAGCTGCGCGTCTTGGGCGTCAGCAACATCGGCGCAACCCCTGCTGCAGAGCGCCAAGAGTCCACCTCCCACAGCATTGAGGGCCACAAAGTTCACATCAAGGTGGGTGACACCCGCCGCGGTTGGGTGGACAGCTATCAGCTGTTGCTGCAGCTCAGCAGCGATGAGCGTTTCAGCGGCCCCGTTGAAATCGAGGTCGACCTCTCTGATGTGCGCCCGGTTGGTGAAACCCTCAAGGGTTTTGGTGGCATGGCCAACCCGGTCAAGCTCAAGGATCTCTATGGCCGGGTGGCCCAGATCCTCAACAACGCCCGTGGCCGCCAGCTCACCTCGGTCGAGTGCTGCCTGCTGATTGATGAGGCCGCTGTAACGATCGTTGCCGGCAACATTCGCCGCAGCGCTGGCATGCGTCAGTTCGCTTCAGCCGACACCGCTGCTGCCGGCGCCAAAGAAAATCTTTGGCAGCAGGACAGCGATGGCAATTGGCGTATCGACCCTGAGCGCGATGCCCTGCGCATGGCCAATCACACCCGCGTCTTCCACACCCGCCCCAGCCTTGAGGTGGTGCAAGAGGCGGTCACCAAGCAGTTCCAATCTGGTGAGGGTGCGATTCAATTTGCTCCCGAAGCGATTGCTCGCTCCAACGCCGATCTGCTCACCACGGCTGAACTGCGCCAGGAGTTCCAAGAGATCTATTGCGAGCAGGGCCGCCAGGAAGCTGGCCGTTGGCTGCAGCTCAACCACCCGGAGATCACTGAGGCTGAGCTGGAGCACCGTTTAGGCCGCTATGGCCTCAACCCTTGCGGTGAAATCCTCGGTGCTGACTTCCACTGCAACCTGGCTGAGGTTCATCTCAACCGCCTAGACCCCGATGATCTGGAAGGTCAAAGCGATGCTTTCCGCGCCGCGGGCCTCTCGGTGGCCTGCCTGTTGAATCACCGCTTTGAGGTGGAGCGTTACCGCCAGAGCCGCGCTTGGGATCCCATCGTTGGTGTGAGCTTCACCGGCCTGTTCGACTTCTTCGTGCATGCCTTTGGCACCCCGTGGCTGGAGTGGTGGGCTGCTGGTCGCCCTGAGACCGCTGAGGGATTGGCGTTCAAAGAGCAAGAGGCCGCTTACCTGAGCCGCTGGAAAACCACCGTCAATGAGGCGGTGTGGGATTACTGCGATCGCCATGGGCTGCGTCGCCCCAACCGCTGCACCACGGTTCAGCCGGCTGGCACCAAGAGCCTGCTGACCGGTGCCGCTCCTGGCTGGCATCCCCCCAAAGCTCAGCGCTTCATCCGCCGCATCACGTTCCGCAAGAACGACCCCGTGGCCATGGCTTGCATGGACTACGGCTACTCGATCGTGCCGTCCCAGTCCGATAAGGATGAGCAGGGTCGCCTTCTCGATGATCCGTTCGATCCCCGTTGCACCGAATGGCTGGTGGAGATCCCCACCGAAGTGAGCTGGGCCAATCTTCCTGGCGCTGATCAGGTGGAGATCAACAACTTCTCCGCAATGGCTCAGTTCGACTTCTACATGCAGGTGCAGCAGCACTACACGGCGCACAACACCTCAGCCACGATCGAATTCCGTGAGAATGAGATTGAGCCTCTGGCTGAGGCCATCCACGCCTCCATTGGCGAAGGCAAGGGCTACATCTCCGCGGCTCTGTTGGCTCGTTTCGATGCCAACGCCACCTTCCCCCGCTTGCCGTTTGAGCCCATCAGCCAGGCTGGCTACGAGGAGCTGCAGGCTGAGGTGATCAAGCGCCGCAGCACCAGCGACTTCTTTGAGGCATTGCAGCGTTACGACCAAGGCGAACTGGTGGAAGCCGGTCCGGCTGGTTGTGACTCTGACAAGTGCCTGTTGCCGCTGGCCAAGCAGGGTTAAGTCCCGCTTTGCTCCATCAAGGTCAGCGTGTCGAGCGCGCTGACCAGCTGCTGCAGGAGTTCATTGCAGCGATTGCATTGATGTTCTGGGCATGCAGAGTCCGGCAGGGTCTGAATCATTTCAGCCAGGTGCCGGGTGCGAATGGCCAGAAAATCGGTGTTGAGAACAGACATGACGCGGCGGGGGCGACCACTTCCACCGTGCCGTTCTGTCTCGTGAGACTTGCTTGAGACTCTGCTGCTGCTCCTGGGCTTTTGCCCTTCTGCCTGTGGCAAAATCCGATCACCGCACCTCGCGCAGGTGTTGGCTTGGAGGGGTGGTCGAGTGGTTGATGGCTCCGGTCTTGAAAACCGGCGAAGTGAGAGCTTCCGTGGGTTCGAATCCCACCCCCTCCGTTTCATCTGCCACCGCAAACCCCTTCTGCGTCAAAGGGTTTCGCCCATGGCTGAATCCAGTTCTCCAGGTTGCTGCCCAGCGTTCGAATCGTGCTGAAACCCGCTTTGGCAGGTCAAAAGGGCCGCGCTCTGTTGATGGCTGCTTCGCTTTTGGCGGCCACTGGCCTGGCTTAAAGCCGGTGTCAGTTCGCCCGGAAAATATCCTCTGGCGAGGGGTTACCTCGGCTGGCTCCCAGGTTTCTTCCGATTCAAGACAATGTCGGAAACAATGACCTTAATCAAGGCGCTTCAGATTTCAACCGTCATGTGCCGCATAAGTACTCAGTTCATGACATCACAAAACAGCTCCCTGGATGTGCCGTTTAGAGCTAGTCGGCTCTGACACTGGAGACGTTGGTGTGCCCTGAGGCTGCCTCTGGGTGCCATTGCTGGCGTCCTCCGCTGCCACTCAGCAGCTCCCAGCTGCCGCAGGCGGTCTCCACCACCACGGTGCCAGGGGGATGGGTCCAGCAACCGGTGTTGATCAGCAGCAACCCGTCGCGCTGCTCGAGGACTGCTCCATGGCTATGGCCGCAGATGATGCCATCGACGCCTGCTTGGCGTGCTGCTTCGAGCTGGGCACTGTGAAACCGGCTGATCAGGCGCCGTCCGCCCGTGGTGCCCATGGCCAGCGCACTCGGGCTGGGCAGTTTGAGATTCCAGCGCAGATGCTGGCTCTCGAGGCGATGACACAGTCGAATCGCGAGTTCTTCGCCCCGGTTGAAGCTGATCGCTTGGCAGTCGAGCTGATCACCGTGGGTCACCAGCAGCCTCTGGCCATGCAGGCTGGTGTAGGTCAGCTGCTCGCTGATCCAGCTGCAAGCGGCGGATGTTCCAAGCCAATCGCGCAAGGGTTGTTCGTGGTTGCCTAGCAGCCACACCAACTCTCCGGCGCGATGGCGCTGCAGCAACCACTGCAGCACCTGCCACTCCGCTTTGGAAAACCGAGGTTGCCGTTGCTGCCAGCTGGTGAGGTCCAGGATGTCGCCCACCAGCACCACCCGCTCGCTGGGTTCTCGTTGCAGCAGCGTCCATAGGGCGCTCGCTCGGGTGCGGCCTGTGCCCAGATGCAGATCACTGAGAAACAGGCAGCGATGCGGCAGGCTCATCGCCAGTGATCGTTCCAGCAGACCTCAGGGCTACGGCCCTGATTGGGGTTGAGCATTTGGCACTGGTAGAGCAACCCTTCATGGCGCAACCGCCGTTCGCTGGGCTCGCGCAGCAGGGCCGGCAACTCAACAGCGGCCGCCTGCGACCAAGGCAAACCAGGAATGGGCCACGGAGGAACTGCGTCCACAGTGCTGATGGAGGCTGTTGAGCTCAGTGTGGATCGCGCTTGGCGCTGCGTCAGCCCATTGCTGGCAGCAGCAGGCAAACGCTGAAGCCCCCCCCGGGCGGGTCGCGAAGCTCAAGCCGCCCGCCATGGACTTCCACCACCCGCGCGGCGATGGCCAGGCCGAGGCCGCAGTGGCCGCTGCCGCCCCTGGAGGCATCGAGACGTTGAAATGGCATCAGGGCTTGATCGCGCAGGGCGGGATCAATGCCTTGGCCTTGGTCCTCAATGGCAATCAGCAGCCAATCCCCTTCCCGCTGCAAACGCACCACAACCGGTGGTTCGCCATAGGAGAGGGCATTGTCGACCAAATTGGCAATGGCGCGCCCCAAGGCCACCGGCTGCACCCGCGCTTGGAACTCCTCGAGTTCCAAGTCCACCGGTTGTTGGTCGTAGCGGGCCAACACCTCCCCGAGCAGGCCATGCAGCGGCAGCAGCACCCGTTCTTCGCTCTGTCCGCCACCGGCAAACAGCAAAAACTGCCCGGTAATGCGCTCCAGGGCATCGAGATCAGCTTCCGCCTGCGGACTATTGCCCTCCACGGCCAGACGCAAGCGCAGTCGCGTGATCGGGCTTTTGAGGTCGTGGGCGATGCCAGCGAGCATCGTGGCCCGTTCTTCTTCACTGCGTTGCAGCCGCGCCAGCATCGCGTTGAAGCGCCGACTCAAGCGCTGCACTTCTCCAGCCCCCTCTTGGGGAACCGGGGCTGGGCGCTCTTCTAGGCCCACCCTCGCTAAAGCACGCTCCAGCCTGCGCAAGGGCCGCTGCACTTCCAAGAGCAGAAAAAAACCACCGGCAATCACGCTGCCGCTGATTAATGACAACGACGCGAGCAGGGGGTCGGGCGGCCACCACTTGTTCGGTGGCAGCGGCGCAAACAGCCACACCTGCTCGAGGGGATTGAGCAGCTCCACCCACACCCCATGACCGGGGTTCAAGGTGGGGGAGACTTCAGGGCAATAGGGCAAGCGGCGGCACAGCTCAAAGCGCAGCTCCCGGGCACGGCCCTCCAATTCGCTATCGCCAGCTGGTGCGGGTTGATCGCCGGTCACCATGGCTAGGCCGCTGAGCTCTGAGACCACCGAGGGCGGGAATTGCTCCAAGGCCACTTCACTGAGCCGAACGTTGCTGGCCAAGTCGCGGCCCATCTGCACCATGCGAGCGCGATCGAGGCGTTGGCCCAGCAGCAGTTGCAGCACCACCAAACTGCCCCCCCAGCTGAGCAGCAAAAACAGGCCCAGCCGCAGCAACAATCCAGCGGAGGGCAAGCGGTTGGAGCGGGCTGAAATGGAACGCGTCATTCGCCGCAGAACCTAGACGCGTTCAGCAGCTTGGTCAGCTCTTCTGACGCGGTTCGCCATCGGGAACGAACACGTAGCCATAGCCCCAAACGGTTTGCAGGTAGCGGGGACGGCTGGGATCGGGCTCGATCAATTTGCGCACGCGTGAGACCTGCACGTCCATGCTGCGGCTATCGGTTTCACTGCTTGGGCCGCGGGCTAATTCGATCAGCCGCTCCCGCGACAGGGGGCGGTGGGGGTTTTGCACAAAGGCGGCCAGCAAGCCAAATTCGCCGCTGGTGATCACCACCGGTTCCCCATCGCATTCGAGGGTGCGCGCCGAAAGGTCGAGGCTGTTGTTGCCAAAGGCGATCACCTCGCCATCGGCCACCGGCGTGCCAGCGGGCACGGCACCGCGCCGCCGCAACACCGCCTCAATGCGAGCGGAGAGCTCCCGCGGCATGAATGGCTTGGCCAGGTAGTCATCAGCGCCCTGCTCGAGGCCAATGATTCGGTCCACAGCTTCGCCGCGTGCTGTGAGCATCACCACCGGCAGATCATCACCGCCGTCGCGCAGGCGCCGCAAAATCGTCAGCCCGTCGTCACCGGGCATCATCAAATCGAGCACCACCAAATCAGGGCGCTGAAACTCCAGACGTGCTGTGAACTGCTTGCCGTCGTTAAGGGTGCGCACCTCATAGCCCTGCTCGCTGAGGTAGGTGCTCAGCAGCTGCCGCAGTTCTGAGTCATCGTCGACCACCCAGATGGTCTGCTGTTTGGCCATGACGCCGCACTTCTGCCGGGACCTGCAGATCGTATGGAGTTCAGCGCTGCCAAGCCATGGCTGGTCTGCAGGTGCTGCGCACTGAATCTTTCCAAGCCTGGTTTCAGTTGGATTCCGTCACAGGTTGGTGTCAAAAAGATCCTGCACAGGAAGAATTGATTGGGAGTTGGCTCCATAAGGTGTGGCTATGCACCGAAAGCTGCTGCCACTGCTGTTGCTGCTACTGGCGGCCACCACGCCGGCGTTGGCGCAGGATCCCCAAGCCGTGCAGCGCCATCGGCAGAGGATGTTGGAGCTCTTCCATCGCCTCGATCACGACAATGACGGTCGCCTGTATTTGCGAGAGGCTGGTCTGCACCCGAGCATGCGCAACCTCGACCGCGATGGTGATGGCATCTTGTTGCTGAGAGACATCACACCGCCAGGGGCGCCGTTCATTGGCGAGCGTTTGTTGCAGGCCTTTCGCCGCTCCGATCGCAACGGTGATGGCCTGTTAAGCCGGGCTGAATCGAAGGTTCTGCCTGGCTTGAGCCATCGTTTTGAGCATTTTGATCGCAATCGTGATGGCTATGTCTCGGTTCAAGAGTTGATGGCGATGCGTCAGTCGCTGTCCCCGCGCCGCCCCCGCTAACGATGGACCGCGCCCTGCGCCAGCAGTTGATGGACCAAGCCCGGGCTGAGGCGGAATTGGGTTGGGCCGAAGGGGGTATTCCGATTGGGGCGGTGCTGGCCACCGAATCAGGGGAGGTGGTGGCCCGCGGACACAATCAGCGCGTGCAGAACGGTGACCCCACCTCCCATGGCGAAACCCAGTGCATTCGCAACGCCGGGCGCCGCCGTGATTGGCATCAGCTCACCTTGGTGACCACGCTCTCTCCCTGCCCCATGTGTGCGGGTACCGCGGTGCTGTTGGGATTCCGCCGGGTGCTCATCGGTGAGCGCCGCAGTTTTGCCGGCCAGGAATCCTGGCTAGCGGAGGCGGGCATTGAAGTGGACTGCCTCGATGACAGCGGCTGCATGGCCTTAATGGAGCGGATGCTGCAGCACAAGCCCGATCTTTGGGCTGAAGACATCGGCCATTGAGCCGTTAGCGGCTCTGCAGCAGATAGCTGGTGGCGGGTTGGCGGCGCCGAACCACAGAGCGCTGTTGGTTGATGCGGCGTGCGGGGCGAGCTGGAGCGGCCATGAATGCTTTGACTCCGCGCACGACACCGCCAATCAGCAACACCAAGCTGAGGCTCACCAGGGCCAACAGCAGCAGGGCTCCTGCGAGCTGCAACACACCGGCGCCGAAATGCATCAGCCCCAAGGTGAGGTTCCGCACCGCGGTGCTGAAAAACAGCACGGTGTCGAGATAGCTCGGCAACTGCGCCAAGCCAAACATCAAGGCACCACCGGCACCCAACCAGAGCGCCGAGGTCACCAGAGAGCGCAGGCGGTTGGGTCCCTGCTTGCCGCGGCGTTGGGCTGACACGGGACTCAGGAGCAGCAGAACGCCAACGGTATCGGCCTTCTGGGGCGGGTCAATCCTGCGTGTCGTCGAGGGGGCTGTCCTGCAGCCGGCCCGCCTGTTGCATCCAGCGCAAGAACTCTTCGACCACCAAGCTGTTGGGGCAATCCACCAGGCTCATGCTGCCGACGGTGCAATCGCCATGGCCCGAGTGGTGGAGGCTGAGGCGAAAGTCATCACCACTGAGTCCGCAGACCTCTGGGTCACTGCGCACAACCACATCGAGGTTGGCGCCAAGACGGCTCACCAGCCGGCGGCATTCATTCCATTCCAGGGCGCCACTGGACTTACGCGGAATCATGGCTTGCTCTGTTCGGTGGTGGTTGTGTTGCCAGTGGGCTCTGCTGTGCGCTGCGGAAGCGGCAGCAAGCTGACCAAGGCACCAACGATCACAACACTCGCGCAGGCTGCGGCGGGGGCGATCCATTGCCCCTGCCGGCGCACGCTGGAGCGCCGGTACTGCCCCCGGCGCAACGGCTGTGGGCTTTGCACCTCAAGCCCGAGGGCGCAGCGGCCGTCCACCAACATCTGATCAATGCAGTGGTTGAGATCAGCCAGTTCGGCGTGATCGAGCACCAGCTCCAACGGAGGGGTGTCGGGCTGGCTTGAGCGCAACCGCAGCAGGTGCCGCCCATCGTCTTGGGGCTCCAGGCTCACCACCGCCTCGCTGCCGCCGCTCTGTTGGCAGGGCTGCGCGCTCACCAGCAGCCGCACGTAGGGCTGAACAGCGCTCACCAGGGCTTGGAGATGCTCGCGTTTGCCTTGAAGACTGGCCTTTTGCCCCAAGTTGAGGTCCCAGCCGGTGAGGATGTTGAGCTGCTGTTGCGGTTGCCCAGCGCTGCCAGCGGCGGTGACATCAGGCAGGCCGGTGAGTTCTAGGCGGCAGCTGGATTGCTCGTAGCGCAGCTTGTACTGGGTGCCGCTGAGTCCTGCTGCGCTCGCCAGGGAGGAGAAGTTAGTCATCGGCTGCCGTCCAGCAGGCTGGCCTCCAACCGTTGCACGCCACCGGGGCCGCAGCAGAGGGCCAGGGTCAGTACCAATTCCTGGCGCAAGGCTTCACCATCGGCTGGATCCAGCAGTTGACGAATGGCTCCCCTGCGGCCATTCATGCGGCCTTCCACCAAGTCGTTGTAGCGCTCGCGAAACAAGCCCCAGCGCTGAGCATTGAGTTCAGCGGGCTCGCTGCTGGAGAGCAATTGGCGCAGCATTGGGTAGAGGCGATCGGCGAGGCTGCAGACCAGCTCCACAAGGCCCCGTTGTTCAGCGGCATTGAGCTCACCGCGGCGGCTGGCGCGGCGCAGGGGATTGCGGCAGCGCGATTTCCAGAGGGCAACGCGATTGGGAAAGGCCTCTTGCAACTGCAATTGCTCACAGCTCCAGACCATGGCTTCGCTGCCATGCAAATCGAGGGCTTCGATGGCCAGCAAGAGCAGGTCGAGCCTCTCCATGCCACGGCGCGGCATCCGGCTGGTCGTGGCTGGCGCTGCTGTTGCGATCAAGGACTGGGGGCAATGGCTGAGATGATGCCAGCTGAGGCCTTGTGCCGTCACCTCTTTGTTAGGAGCCTCCATCGATGGCCGACAGCCTTGAGCAGCAACTACGCGCCCTGGTCAGGGATGTGCCGGATTTCCCGAAGCCAGGAATTTTGTTCCGTGACCTCACACCGGTGATGCGCGATCCCCAGGCCTGGAAGCAGGTGATGGAGGGGATGCAGCAGTCTTTGGCTGGCTTACAGCCCGAGGTGATTGTTGGGATTGAGGCGCGTGGCTTCATTGTTGGCACCAGCCTGGCGATGACGATGGGCCTGGGCTTTGTGCCTGTGCGCAAGCCAGGCAAACTCCCTGGCCCGATTACTGCTGTGGACTATGCCCTCGAGTACGGCAGCGACCGGCTGGAGATCCAAGAGGGGGCCTTGAGCGGCTGCCAGCGCGTGTTGGTGGTCGATGACCTGCTGGCCACTGGCGGCACTGCGGCAGCCTGCGCGGAATTGGTGAGCCGCGCTGGCGGAGCCGTGTGTGGTTACGGCTTTGTGGCTGAGCTCACAGCCCTTGGCGGCCGCAGCAAACTGCCCGGCGGCGTGCCGGTGGAGTCACTGATTCATTACTGAGATCAGCTCTGGCCGTCTTGCCAATCGAGCACTTGATCGAGTTGGCCCAGATTGAGCAAACCAAAACGCCAGAGGGTCACCGGCAGAGGGGCCTGCTCTTGGATGGCTTGGCGGACGCCAAGTGCTAGGGCGTCTTCGCTCAAACCGATGTCTCGGCGCAGGTAATCCACCAGGGCCGATGCGGGAACAGGTTGTGGCGTGGTGGTGATCACCATGGCCGTTAGGGGCGGAGTTGTTGCTGAAGGCCTTCCGTACGCACGAGTGTGCCCTCGTTTGGATCAGAAAGCCGTTAAGAGCGCCTTAAGGGGGTTGATTATTTTGCCGCTGCCACCCACTTGTCAAGAGCATTCCTGCTGGTCCATAGGTGGCCAGATTGAGGCTCAAACGGCGTAGTGCAGGAATTCCATCCAGCAGGGCGATGCCGAAACGTCTGATTGGCAGCAGGAGGCGATGGCCATTGGAAAACAGCCGGATCAGGCCATCGGTGGCGATCATCACGGCGATGAGATCCAGCCAGCGCCTGCGGCCATAGCGCTGCACCAGTTGGCGGGCCCCCAGTTCTGGCTGTTGAGCCAATTCCGCCAAGGTGGCCACATCGCGCCAGCAGAGGTTGAGTCCCTGGCCACCCACCGGGTGGCAGCGGTGCGCTGTTTCGCCGCAAAGCAAGGTTGTTCCTCGGCCCAGCCGTGGGGCGAGCCGCCATTCCACAGGGAACCAGGCTGGTTGGTCGAGCAAGGCTTCCGCCTGGGCTGCTGGCGGTAGGGCGCCGTTGAGCGCGGCTAGGAAAGCTTCAGGGTGCAGCTCGCAGCGGTCTTGGCAGCGCTGCTGAGGGGCGCTCCACACCACCTGGGCCACTCCGGCGCCAAATGGCAGCACGGCGAGTGGGCCTTCAGGGCGAAACAGCTCCCAGGCCGTGTCATCTGTGCTTGAGCTGTTTGTTGTCAGCTTCACCTGCACCGTCAGGCAGCTTTGGCGATAGCGAAAACCGCGAAAGCCGATGCCCAAGGCATCCCGGCTGCTGGAGTTGGCGCCTTCTGCAATCACTTGCAGGTCATCGGGGCTGGGGCTGGGGCTGCTGCCCGTGCCGAGGTGCATCGCCACGGCCTTGTGCTGGTGGCAGGCCTCCAGCAGATGCTGTTGCAAGGGCCGGTGATCAGCAATCCAGCCCACCGCTTCTGGGGCTGAGAAGAGGGTGCTGGCCTTGCTACCTCGGTCGTGCAGCTCTAGGCGCCGGAAGGGATGGCAGCAGCTGCTCAGATGCTTCCAAAGCTTGAGCTGGATCAGCAGCTTCTGGGTGGAGTGGGTCAGCGCATAGGCCCGCCTGCGCTGCAGCAGCTGCTCAGGGGTCTGGGGATCCAGCAGGTGCACCCGCCAGCCGGCTTCGGCCAAAGCCAGGGCCGCCAAGCTGCCGGTGGGCCCGGCTCCGCGGACCCATGCGGTGCGTTCTGATGCCGCGCGTTGCATAAAAAATCCCGCGACAGAAAGTCTGCCGCGGGATGGACTCAAGTTGTGGACAGGTGATGCGCTAATCAGCCGATGCCCAGCAGGCCGCGGGTGAAGGCCTCACCGCCCATGGCGAATTCAGTGGCCAGCAAAGCGATGAAGCCGAGCATGGCCATCCGGCCATTCAGCTTTTCAGCGCGGTCATGAAATCCCCAGCCGTTTTCAGGCTCAACCACCTGCATACGGGGCTCGGTGGCAAAAGCATTGAGGCGGCCGCCGTCTTCGGTGGTCACCACAGCGCCGCGGATCGGAGCGGAGGAGGAGGAAGTCATGTGATGCCGTGTTCTTTGCTAATCGTAACGCATTATTGCGTTATGTAACGGCACCCTCTGGTTTTTCTCAGCTGCTGACGCCTTCGATCTTGTCCTCGATCTCCTGATACAGGTCCTGGAGTTGCTGGATGTTCTCGTCAGAGGTCTCCCAGTAGCCACGACCATTGACCTCCAGAAGCGTTCCAACGATGCGGCGGAAGCTGTGGGGGTTGAGTTCCATCAGCCGCTTGCGCATCTCCGGATCGTTGATGAAGGTGTCGTTTGCGTCCTCGTAGACGAAGTTGTCGACGGCGCCGCTGGTGGCACTCCAGCCCAGGGTGAAGTTGAGGCGCTTGGCCACCTCACGCACACCCTCGTAGCCGGAGTCGAGCA
>CAJWAH010000032.1 GCA_913020095.1 uncultured Synechococcus sp. | reverse complement strand
TGTTGGCGTTTGCCAAGCGCCATGGGGCCGATGGAGTGGTCACCAGTGGTCCTGTGGCCCCGCGCTTGAACCGCTACGCCACCCGGATCAACCGCGAATTGCCGTTGTGGATCCTTGATGGGGATCCGTTTGTGGAGCTGCCACGCCCACCCCGCTTGGGCCGCTTCAGCCGCTACTGGCGTGAGGCCGAGCCTCTGGTTTGGGAGGGGTTCAGGGGGTAGCCGGCGGCGCGTTTTGCAGCATTTGCTGTTCATCGCTGCGCAGCTGGCTGGGGTCAGGCCAGAGGTCTCTGGCCCCCAGCGGCGGGAGTTCCTCGATCACCACTTGATCGGCTTGCTTGGGCGGCTCACGCCACTGGAAGGTGGCCTTGGGCGCACGGGTTTTGCAGAGGGCTTCTGTTTCGCTGCGCAATTGGCGCATCACTTCGCCGTTGCTCACCACCTCGAAAAACTCGTCTCGACTGGCCAATCCTGAGCTGAAGGGGGCGCTGCCATTGCCGTTGAACAGGCGAGCCGGGTCGGCATTCCAGAGCGGTTGGCAGACCCCGGCTTGGCGGGTGTCGGTATCAAGCCAAATGTGCACCCCATAGCCATCGGGTTGGTTCACCACCGCCAGTCCGTCGTGGGGCTGGGTGCGGCTGAGGGGATACACCCGCATCCCTTGGCTGATGTTGGTTTGGCAGCTCACCAACGCGAGCATCAGGCCAGTGGTGGTGAGCGGGCGGAGCAGCCGCAGGGGAACCATGCGGGAGTGGCCAGGCGGCTGGAGGGTTCCTCTAGCTTGCCGAGATCTGGCGATTTTGCTTGTGGCACTCACCGCTTCGACGATGCTGCCGCTGGGAACGCCGTTGCCGCCGTTCACGCTTCCCACCGTCGAAGGAGGCTCCTGGTCAACGCAGCAGCTCGAGCCCCGGCCGCTGCTGGTGTTGTTCATTTGCGCCCACTGCCCCTACGTCAAACACGTGGAAGCCAGCCTCAGCGCCTTGGCGCAGGACTTCAGCGCTGAGTTGCAAATGCTGGCCATCAGCAGCAACAGCGTGATCACCCATCCGCAGGATGCACCGGAGCATTTGCTGGCTCAAAAGCAGCGCTGCGGCTGGGATTTTCCCTACTTGCACGATGTGGACCAGCAGGTGGCGCGCTCGTTCCAGGCGGCCTGCACCCCTGATCCTTATCTGTTCGATGGCGACCAGCGCCTGATCTATCGCGGTCAGCTGGATGCCAGCCGCCCCAGTTCGGGCCAGGCCAGCGATTGTGCGGATCTGCGGACCGCTCTGGCGGCCTGGAAGGCTGGACAGCCGCCGTTGCTGCAGCAGCATCCAGCCATGGGCTGCAATATCAAGTGGCAGCCCTAAAGCCGCTTAAGCTTTCCTGCATGACTGTCCCCCCCTTTGACCTCAGCGTCCAGCTGTCAGATCTGGGGGATGACCTCGAACACGCCGTAATCGATGTCCTGCGCAGCGGCCAGTACATCGGCGGTCCAGTGATTCAAGGCTTTGAGAAGGCCTTCGCCAGTTTCTGCAGCAGCGAGCACGCCATTGGCTGCAACAGCGGCACCGATGCTCTGATCTTGGCCCTCAGGGGCCTTGGCGTGGGCCCAGGTGATGAGGTCATCACCGCCTCCTTTAGCTTTTTTGCCACAGCCGAAGCCATCAGTGCTGTTGGCGCCAAGCCGGTGTTTGTGGATGTTGATCCACAGACCTATCTGATCGATCTGGAGCAGATGGAGGCGGCCATCACGCCGGCCACCAAGGCGCTGCTGCCGGTGCATTTGTTTGGTCGTCCGGTGGACATGGAGGCGCTCAGCGCCATCGCCCGGCGCCATCAGTTGCTGGTGATTGAGGATTGCGCCCAAGCCACAGGCGCGAGCTGGGCGGGCCGGCCCGTGGGCAGCTGGGGTGATGCCGGTTGCTTCAGCTTCTTCCCCACCAAGAACCTTGGCGCCGCTGGTGATGGTGGTGCTGTGACCTGCCAAGACGCCGATCTAGCTCAGCGCATCCGTGAGCTGGCCGTCCATGGCATGCCCCGCCGCTATCTCCACACCAACCTTGGCTACAACAGCCGCCTGGATGCCCTGCAGGCAGCGGTGTTGACCGTCAAATTGCCGCGTTTGAACGGTTGGCTCGAGCGTCGCCGCGCTGTGGCTGCGCGCTACCAAGACGCCCTGGCAACCCGGCAGGGCGTGCAGCTGCCTGATGCTGGCCCCGCTGGCCACAGCTGGAATCAGTTTGTGGTTCGGGTGCCAGCGTGCGATGCCAGCTCCGTTGCCTGCGGGGGAAGTTGCGCGCCATGTCCGTCGAGCGCTGAGCATGGCTTGCCGGAAGGCCGTTGCCGCAACTGGCTGCAGAGCGATCTGCGCGAGCGCGGGGTCAACACGATCATCTACTACCCCATTCCCATCCACCGTCAGCCCGCCTATGCGGATCTGGGTTATGCGCCCGGCAGCTTGCCGATCACCGAACAACTCGCTGCTGAAGTGCTGAGTCTGCCGATCTTTCCGGAGATCACCGCAACCCAGCAGGAGCAGGTGATTCAAGCCCTTGGTGGTGTAAGCCGCGTGATTCCGTTGGGTGCAACGGAAGACGTAGCTCAGGCGGCCTGAGCCGTTCCGCTGCCACTGCCATCGGCTTCATCCACCAGGGTGACCAGGGTGAAGTCGTTTTCCTCGAAGCCAAACAACTCGGCGTAGGCCAGGCAAGCGGAAGGATCGCTGCCGGCGTAGCGCAGGACCCCCTGGTTGTCGTAGAGACCGGTGGTCACAGCCGTTGCTCAGCAAGATCACATGAACCACACAATCTTAAGAGAATCTGTTGCCTCTTGAATAGGCCTCCAGCTGGCTCCATGGCCGCATGGCCAAGGCGGCATTGCTGAGCTCGCCGCGACCGGTGATTTCCTCGCCGCACCAGGGCGGGATCGTCAGCGGTGCTTCGGGGTCGGAGCGTTCCACCTCGGCGATCACCAGCGGTGCATTGGCTCCGGCGAAGACATCCACAACCCAGTCACCGCCTGGGCAGTTCAGATGGTGCCGGGTTTTCTCCACCCGCCTGGGGGTGAGGGCGAGCAAGGCCTCGGCATCAGCTGCCGGGATCGTGTACTCGAACTCCTGGCGAATTTCCGGGTTGTTGGTGGGTGCTTTCAAGGTCAGCCAGGCGTGCTCTTGGCTGCGGCGCACCCGCACCACCACCGCCTCTTGGCCTTCGCTGAGATAGCCCTGGTCGAGTTGCTCGTGCCTGATGCTCAGCTCCTGCCAGGCCTCTGAGACCACGAAAAAGCGCCGTTCGATCTCAAGGGCCATGGCTTAGTTCTGCGATGGCATGGCATCGGTGAGGCTTCCGGCCCAGTGCAGCTTGCGGCTCAAATTGCTGAAGTAGGAGGGTTGCTGCTCCAAAGCCACCAACCGGGCATGGTGGTCGGCCTGCTGCACGATGCAGCGATCACCGGGTTCCAGTTCGCCGGCCAGGGCTCCGTCTTTCCATAGCTTCACCCGCCTGGCGCTATCGCCCACCGGCCAGATCGCCAGGATCGACCTGGGCGGCACCACCACCGGCCGGCTGGAGAGGCTCATCGGGCAGATCGGATTGACGACGATGGCATCGATGGCTGGGTGCAGGATGGGCCCGCCAGCTGCCATGGCGTAACCGGTGGAGCCCGTTGGCGAGGCCACGATCAAGCCATCGCCTTGGTATTGCCCCACCACTTCGCCATCGATCTCCACCTCCAGCCGGCAGGTGGGCGTGGCTTCTTCCTGGGCGGGCCGCAGATAGAAGTCGTTCAGCGCCAAATGGCAGAGCTGGCCTTGCTTGTCGTGGTGATCGCCGCTATCGGGGACGCCATCGCCGCGGTCAATGCTGGCTTGCAGCATCAGCCGTTGGGTGAGGGCGTAATGGTGATCTTCCAGGCGCTGCCATAGCCCGGAACCATCCCCACTCAACAGCGATTCCAGCAACAGGAATTCGTGGGTGAGAAAGCCCAAGTGGCCTCCCACGTTGAAGCTCAAAATCGGCACATCAAGCGCCGCTAAATACCGCGCAGCGCTGAGGACCGTGCCATCCCCCCCGAGCACCAGCACCAGATCAGGAAGCCGGTCATCGGCGAGCAGGCCTGGATAGGGGTTGGTTGTGAGTCCGCTGGTGGCGCAGATCACTGCGCATCCACGGGCTTCCAGCTGCTCGCGGCAGCGGTTGGCAATCCGCTGGGCGGTTTGGCTGCCGCTGCGGACAATCACCCATACCCGCCGCAAGTCCATCGGTGATTGGCTACCAGCGCAGCAGGTTGAAACGCTCCATATCCACTGTGTCGCGGTTGCGGTAGAGCGACAACAAGATCGCCAGGCCAACGGCGGCTTCCGCAGCGGCAACGGTGATCACAAAAATGGCGTACACCTGGCCGCGGATTTCAGTGCCATCGAGATAGCTGGAGAAGGCCATCAGGTTGATGTTCACGCCATTGAGCATCAGCTCAATGCTCATCAACACCCGCACTGCGTTGCGGCTGTTGATCAGACCCCAAACCCCGATACAAAACAGGGCGGCAGCGATGGTGAGGTAGGCCTCGAGGGGGATATCAATCGACGACATGGTTTAGGGCTTCTCCATCAGTAGGGGAGTGCGGGCTTTTTCGATCAGGCCCTGATCAACGCTTTCACCGGTGCCGATATCGGTGGCCAGAACATCGCGCCGGGCCAGAACAATGGCGCCGATCATCGCCATCAACAGCAGCACCGAAGCCAGCTCAAAGGGCAGTAGGTAATCACTGAAGAAGTGCTCACCCAGTCGGATCACAGCGTCCTCGCCGATGGCAGCAGGTCCCGGTGTGGCCCAGGGGGTGCTGAAGGCCACGCGGAGCAGCAGAGCAAATAAGCCAATGCAAACGCCAGTCGAGAGCACCCTCCGCAGGCCAACGCCGGGGGATGCTCCCATGGCTTCTTTCTTGTTCACCAGCATGATCGCGAAGAGGATCAAGACGTTGACCGCTCCCACGTAGATCAGGATCTGGGCTGCTGCGATGAAGCTGGCGTTGAGCATCAAATAGAGCCCTGCCACCGAGAGGAACACCCCTCCCAATAGGAAGGCGGCGTAAACGATGTTGGGCAGCATCACCACACCCAGGGCGCCCACCACCACGGCCAAGGCCAGCACGCCGAACACGATCAGCTGGGTGATTTCAGCAAGGGGGGGCATCAGTTGGTCTCCTCCGACTTGGGTAGGTCTGCCAAGACTTGCTCAGGCAGTTTGCCGGCCCGCGGGCGATTGGGGTCCACACCATGGGGGTCCATTTCGCCTTTCGGCAGGTAGGCCAACTCCCGCAGCGCCACCACAGCAGGGTCGGTGGTGACGTTGGTGGGCAAACGGCCCAGGGCCACGTTGTCGAAGTTCAGGCTGTGGCGATCAAAAGCCGCCAGCTCGTATTCCTCTGTCATCGAGAGGCAGTTGGTGGGGCAGTACTCCACGCAGTTGCCGCAGAAGATGCACACCCCAAAGTCAATCGAGTAGTTGCGCAGCTCTTTCTTCTTGGTGGCTTTGTTCATCACCCAATCCACCACGGGCAGGTTGATGGGGCAGACCCGTACGCAAACCTCGCAGGCGATGCACTTGTCGAATTCGTAGTGGATCCGCCCGCGGTACCGCTCCGAGGGAATCAGCTTCTCGTAGGGGTACTGGACCGTGACCGGTCGGCGCCGCAGGTGATCAAAGGTGACCGAAAGACCGCGCGCGATGTTCTGACTCGCGCTGACCGCGTCTTTGGTGTAGTCACCGACCTGCTTGAGAAAGCCGAACATGGAGACGAGGAGGGGCGGAGCGGAAAGGCGTCGGGTCAATCATGACCCGCTTTGGGCTGGCTTGAGGGCGCTTAGCCGCCAAAGACGGCAGGGAACGCAAGTTTCAAGGCGGCGGTCACCAGCAGATTGACCAGGGCGATCGGCAGCAGGAACTTCCAGCCGAAATCCAGCAGTTGGTCGATCCGCACGCGGGGCACGGTCCAACGCAGCAGGATCGCAGTGAAGACCAGGACATAGGCCTTGAGCACCGTCATCACAATGCCAACCGATCCGGTGATGACTTGCACCAATGGGGCATCAATCGGCTGACCCAGCCAGCCGGCCAGGGTTTCCACCGGCAGGGGGAAGCCCCAGCCACCGAGGTAGAGCACGGCTACCAACAGGGCGGAGAGCACCAAGTTGATGTAGCTGCCCAGGTAGAAGAGGGCGAATTTCATGCCCGCGTACTCGGTCTGATAGCCGGCCACCAGCTCTTCTTCCGCTTCTGGCAAGTCGAAGGGGAGGCGTTCGCATTCGGCCAGGGCGCAGATCCAGAAGATCAAAAAGCCCACCGGTTGGCGCCAGATGTTCCAACTCAAAATTCCGGCGCCGGTTTGCTGATCGACGATGTCGACGGTGCTGAGCGAGTTGGTCATCATCACCACCGCCAGCACCGCCAGGGCCAGGGGTATTTCGTAGCTGATCGACTGGGCTGCAGCCCGCAGGCCGCCCAGCAGCGAATACTTGTTGTTGCTTGAGTAGCCACTCATCAGCAGGCCGATGGGCTGAATGCTGCTGAGGGCCACCCAAAGAAAAATTCCAACACCCACATTGCTGATCAGCAGGTTCTGGCCGAAGGGCACGATCAGCCAGGACAGGATCACTGGCACGACCACCAGTACGGGTCCGAGGGTGAACAGGAGGCCATCGGCCCGGGCCGGGACGATGTCTTCCTTGACCAGCAGCTTCAAACCATCGGCCAGGGGCTGCAGGATGCCCAGGGCGCCGGCGTATTCAGGGCCGATGCGCTGCTGAACGGCAGCGGAAATCTTGCGCTCCAGCCACACCGTCACCAGCACGCCAACCACGGCAGCCACCAGCACCAGCAGCATTGGCAGGGGCAGCCAGATCAGCCGGCTGATCCCAGGGCTAACGCCGCCAGATTCCAGCAGGCCCCGGAAGCCGGTTTCTAAATCGAGGGTGAACGCGGTGCTCATCAGCGCAGACCGTTGCAGGCAACCTACCCAGTCGGCTCGCCATTGTGCCCGCTTCTCTGCTCAGTAGGAAGCCAGCTGCGGGTTTCGAGCCCCGTATAGATCTGCGTTGGCCTGTAGATCCGGTTGGCACCCAGCTGCTCTTTCCAGTGGGCCAGCCAGCCGGCGGCCCTGGAGAGCGCAAACACTGGCGTGAACAGGTCGGTGGGGATGCCGAGCTTGCGATACACCAGCCCGGAATAGAAATCCACATTGGGGTAGATCCCCTTGGGGCCAAGCTTTTCGGCGGCCAGGGTCTCCAGGCGGCGCGCCACGTCGTACATGCGGTCGTGGCCAAAGCGGCTGAACAGGGTTTCGGCTAAGCCCTGCAGGATCGTGGCGCGGGGGTCTTTGACCTTGTATTCCCTGTGGCCGAAGCCCATGATCTTGCGCTTGGAGGCGATGGCTTCATCGAGGTAGGCCTCAACGCGCTCTTCGCTGCCGATCTCCTCGAGCATCAGCAGCACATCCTCATTGGCCCCGCCATGCAAGGGACCAGCCAAGGTGCCCACGGCCGATGCCACCACGGCGTAGGGGTCGGTGAGGGTGCTCGCGGTGACCCGGGCGCTGAAGGTGCTGGCGTTGAGGGTGTGCTCGGCATGGAGCACCAGGCAGGCATCAAAGATCCGGGCCGCCAGTGGGTCGGGCTCCCGCTCGGTGAGCATGTAGAGGAAATTGGAGGCGTAGGGCAGGTCATCCCGTGGCTGGATGGGGTCCTGTCCGCGCCGAATCATGTGGAACGCGGCCAGCATCGTGGGGATCTTGGCCAGCACGCGCATCACGGCGCCGCGGATGTAGTTCTCGTCGTCGAGGGCGCGGTTGGAATAGAAGAGCCCCAGCGATGCAGCGCTCGACTGCAGGGCATCCATGGGGTGCCCCCCCGAGGGGAAGCACTTGAGCATGTCGCGGATGCGGAAACTGACCCGCCGGTGCATCTGCACGTCGTGCTGGAACTCGCGTAGCGCCTCTGCGCTGGGCAGTTCACCCCAAATCAGCAGATAGGCCGTTTCCAGGAAGGTGCTGTGGGCGGCCAGATCCTCAATGCGATAGCCGCGGTAGCTGAGAATTCCCTGCTGACCATCGATGTTGCTGATCGCCGATTGGGTGGCAGGAACCCCCTCCAATCCAGGGCGAAAACCGGTGGGAGCCTCGCTCATCGCTTTGCCGGTATTGCACACCAGATCGAGGCTACGCGGCGAGCTTCAATCACTTTTTGCCCTCCAGCAGCACTTTGGGGCTGAGCAGCAGCTTCAGCTGGCCGTTGCCGGGCTCCAGCTGCGGCAGCCCTGGCTCTAGCTCCACCAGGGCAACCCCCGCTTTCTTGAGCTGCAGGCTGTTGGTGCTGCAACCCAGCAGATGGCTCGCCAGTTGACTGAGATCGGGCTCATGGGCGAAGAGCGCCACCCGTTTCCACTCCTCCGCCAGCAGTTCCTGCAGCAAGGGCAGGGGGTCTTGGCCTGGCGCCAGCTCATCGCGCACGTTGAGGGTGTCCCCTAGGCCCAGTTGCAGGGCTAATTCAGCGGTTTGACGGGCGCGGATGAATGGGCTGCTGAGCAGGCTGTCGCAGTGCAACTCCAGGCGCAGCAGCCGCTTCAACACTTGCCTGGTGCGCGCACGCCCTTCGGTGGTGAGGGCGCGTTCCTCATCGGTGGCGGTGCTGCCGCGCTCGACAGCAATGCCGTGGCGGATCAGCAGCAGTTCTCGAGCCATGGGCCCATCGTCAGCGGAACGTCAGCAGCGCATCGAGCTCAGCGCTGCTCTGATCCTGTGATAGCGCCAAGGCCGCCCCTTGGAGCGAGGGACCGAGGCGTTGGCCAGCGAGCAGCTGCAGCCCGCGCCACAGGGGCCAGGGTTTGAGCAACTCGGCGGTGCTGCGGCCATCGGCACCCAACAGGGCAATGGCCCCACTGGGGGCATTGAGCCGCTCCAAGAGTTCGCTGGGCACTCCACCTGAGCCATGGCCCTGCAACTGGGCGCGCAAGCCATCGAGGCTGTTGCTCCACCAACGATTCGACTGCGCCACTCCGGTGGCGCCGGCCACGGTGGCTTGCAGTTGTCCCTGGCGATCGCTCTGGCCTGTCAGATGGCTCCACACCTGCAAACCATCGAGGTTGTTGGCATCAAAGCCTTGCTTGGCCAGCGCTTCATTGAGGTTGGCGGCCGGCGGAGCGCTGTCACTGCTGCCGATCAACCAGGCTTTGCTGTCCTGCAGTTGCGCCTCCAGCAGGGGCTGCTCGCCTTCCAGCAGCGCGGGCAGCAGGATGTCGTCGCTCGCGGCTGTCAGGTTGAACAGCGTGGCCAGGGGGCCGTTGGGGCGGCTGAGGCTGAGCAGCTGGACCGGCTGGTTGAGGTTGCCAAGCAGTTGCTGATCCCGGCGACTCAGTGGGGCGATCGACTCCCCAGAGCTGTTTTGCAGCTGAGCCGCCAGGCGAACCCCAGCACCATCGAGTTGCAAGCTGCCAACAAATTGCTCGATCGGTTGATCGGCGCTCCAGCTGGCTGGCAACCCCAGCAGCTGTTCGATCCCCTGGCGATCACCGCGCAGCAGCGCAATGCCCTGGCGGCTTGAGCCCAGCCACTGCTCCAGCAAGGGATCCCCCGCCAGGTTGCGGGCCTCTTCCTGGGAGGCATCGAGGGCATCTTCGAGTTGGCCGCGGCTGGAGGCCAGCAGCACCAGCTGATCGTTGATCAGCGCTGAAGCCAGCGGTGGGTGTTCCGCTTGTGGGCTCGTGGTGGAGGGCCGGCCCTGGCTTTGTTGGCCGCGGCTGCTGATCACGCCGAGGCCGCGGTAGCGGGTGATGTCGAGGTCGCCACCGGCCAGGCTGCGGGATTGCCAGAAACGCTGCAGGAACTGCCGGCCGCCGTCGTCATCGCGGCTGGAGAGCGCCAGCACCCAGCCCGGGGTATCGCCGCTGCTGAGCGCCAAAGCACTTTCATCGCCCAGCCAGTCGGCCAATTCGGTGGCGTAGTCCAGCCCTGCAGCTGCGAACAGGGCATCACGCAGATGCTCCAACTGTTCGGCCGCCTGACGGCGCTGGCGCATGGGGGCCACCGCTCGCCCGTAATCCGGCAGACGCCCTGGGTCGGCTTCCAGGATCAACGTCAAGTTGGCGTCGGTGGGCAGAAAGCGTGTGGTGGCAGGTGTTGTGAGGCTCTGGTGTTGCAGCTTCAGCGGGCTTTGGCTTTGCAGCCACCACCAGCCAGCGGCACCAAGCCCCACCAAGCTGATGGCGATCGCCAGCACCGCTGCCATCGATTGCTGCAGAAGCTTCTGCACCCAGCACTCCCTGCCGTGATTTACAAATCATCCATGGCAAACGCACCAACGTCGATCTCTGCGCCCGAGTTGCAGCGCTGGATGTCCTCCACGCAGCCGCCGCAACTGGTGGATGTGCGCGAGCAGCAGGAGCTGGAGCTGGCCTCCTTGCCTGGCGTGGTTCATCTGCCGCTGAGCGGTTCACAGCAGTGGCTGCCGCAGCTCTGGGATCGCTTGGACAGGGGCCGCGATCTGGTGGTGCTCTGCCATGCCGGCATCCGCAGTTGGCAGTTCGCGACTTGGCTGATGGAAACCCAAGAGGTGCCTCAGGTTTGGAACCTCGAAGGCGGCATTGATGCCTGGAGCGTGTTGGTGGATCCGGCCGTGCCCCGCTACTGAGCTTGCGTACGATCGAAGTCTTCGCCCAGGGATGTGCTTCCTCTGCCCCGCCGCCAGCAGCAGGTGTTGCAGGCCACGGTGCAGCACTACGTCGACACGGTGGAGCCGGTGGGCAGTCGCACCTTGGTGCGGCGATTTGGCCTCGATGCCTCACCCGCCACGGTGCGCTCGGCCATGGGAGCGCTGGAGCAGAAGGGACTGTTGACCCAGCCGCACACCTCCGCCGGGCGTGTGCCAAGCCCGAAGGGCTATCGCCAGTTTGTGGATGCCTTGCTGCCTGAGCCTGGCGGGGCGGTGCTGCAGCTGCAGCGGGAGCTGGCCGAACTGAGCCTGCAGTGGGCGGCTCTCGATGATTTGCTGCACCACTTGGCCCGCCGCTTGGCCGATCTCACCGGGCTGATGAGCATCATCACGCGCCCGCAACGGCAGGAACCCCGGCTCAAGGCCCTGCGCTTGGTGCGCAGTGGGGATCGTTTGCTGGTGTTTTTGGTGGAGAGTTCGGCGGCGAGCAGCAGCCTCAATTTGCGTTTGCCGCCAGACAGCAGCGCCCAATTGCAGGCGCTGGAGCATTGGCTCAACGATCAGCTCTCCAAGAGCGCCATCAATTGGAGTGGCCTGCCGCCCCAGTTGCAGAGCGTGGGGGCTCCGCTGAAGCAGGCCTTGGCCAGCCACAATCGTGGCCGCAATCGTCAGGCCGAAGGAGCCTTAACCACGGGCCTGGCGGGCTTGCTCTGCCAGCCCGAATTTCAGCTCACCACCAGCTTGAGGCCCCTGCTGCAACTGGTGGAGCAGCAGCCCCATGAATTGCTCAACCCTGCGGCCGCCACAGCCAGTGGTGGCGTTTGGATTGGCCAGGAACATCCCCACCCCGCCTTAAGCGGCTGCGCTGTGGTGCAAGCCCCCTATGCGACCGCCTCAGGTGGTGAGGGAAGCGTGGCGTTGGTGGGGCCGATGCGGATGGCCTATGCCACGGCTTTGGCTGCCGTTGAGGCGGTGGCTGGCACCCTTA
>CAJWAH010000031.1 GCA_913020095.1 uncultured Synechococcus sp. | reverse complement strand
ATGGCCGTTGATCAGGTCCTTGCATCACTTCGGCGTTGCCGTGATCAGCGGTGATCAGCAGGGTGCCTCCCATCTGGCCGGTGGCATCCAAAATCCGCCCGATGCAGCGATCCACACAGCCAATGGCCTCAACGGTGGCCTCCATATCGCCGGTGTGCCCGACCATGTCGGGGTTGGCGTAATTGATCACCACGAGTGAATAGATCCCCTTCTTGATTGCTGCTACGCAGCCGTCGGTCAGCTCATCGGCTGACATGTGAGGCGACTGGTCATAGGTGGCCACCTTGGGGGAGGGCACCAGGTGACGATCTTCCCCAGGGAAGGGCTTTTCCATCCCGCCGTTGAGGAAATAGGTGACGTGGGGATATTTCTCGGTCTCCGCTGTGCGGAACTGGCGCAGCCCGGCGCGTGCCACCACTTCACCCAGCAGATCGTCGAGGGACTCCGGTGGGAAGGCCACGGCCACCGGCAGGGTTTTGTCGTATTGGGTGAAGGTGACCACCGGCAGGGGGCTAATCAGCTGACGCTCAAAGCCTTGGAAACTGGAGTTCACAAATGCTGCGGTCAGCTGCCGCATCCGATCGGGGCGGAAGTTGAACAGCACCAGGGCGTCGTTGGCCTCAATCAGCTCCGGCGCGAAGCGAACTGGCTCCAGGAATTCATCGCTGGTGCCATCGCTGTGGGCTGCTTTCACCACATCCAGCGGTGAGGCGCTGCTCACAGGGCTGGCTTCGGTCAGCAGGCGATAGGCCTTCTCAACGCGCTCCCAGCGGTTGTCGCGGTCCATAGCCCAATAACGGCCACAGAGGGTGGTGAGTTGACCAATGCCGGCCTGCTGAATCTGCTCATCGAGGGTTTGCAGGTAGCCAGGGGAGCTGTCGGTGGGTGTATCGCGGCCATCGGTGATGCCGTGGATGCACACCTGCTGGATGCCAGCTGCCGCAGCCCAGCGCAGCAGGCCGCCCAGGTGATTGATGTGGCTGTGAACGCCCCCATCGGAGAGCAGTCCGACCAGGTGCAAGCGGCCGCCTGAAGCTTTGAGATCTGTGGCCAGGGCCTGCAGGGCAGCGTTCTCGCCCAGCTGATTGGTTTGAACGGCCTGGCTGATGCGCACCAGTTCCTGGCGAATCACACGCCCAGCACCGATGGTGAGGTGGCCGACCTCGGAGTTGCCCATCTGGCCGTCAGGCAGGCCCACATGGGCGCCACTGGCCTCAATCAGGGTGTGGGGATAGGCGTGCCACAAGGCATCCATGATCGGTGTGGATGCACTGTGGATGGCGTTGTGCTGCTGCTCCGGCGTGTTTCCCCAGCCGTCAAGCACCGCCAGTACCACTGGTGCCACCGGTGGTAACGAGGATTTTTTCAGACTCTGATCAGCGCTTGGGGGAGAAGTCGCCGTCAACCGATCGCTCCCGTCATCTGTGGGCAAATTACATCCCGCCGGCGTGAGAACCCACTTCGGCAAGGCCCCGGTCAGGCTTTGCCCATCACCTCCACTAACCTGATTCCATGAGCCGTGGATCACTGCCAACCGAGGCCTGTGAGCGGCGAACCCTGCTCGATCCGCAGGATCTGCAGCGCACAATTGCCCGATTGTGCTCCCAAGTTTTGGAGTCAGCAGGCGACAGCCAACGATTGCTGCTGCTGGGAATTCCCACCCGCGGCGCGGCACTGGCGCGCGTGTTGGCCGCTGAGTTGGAGCGGGAGCTCGGCCACCCCGTGGATCAAGGGGTGCTGGATCCCACCTTTCACAGGGACGACCTGGAGCGGGTTGGCACGCGCCTGGCTGAGCCCACGGCACTGCCGGTGCCGGTGGAAGGTCGCGAGATCGTTTTGGTGGATGACGTGGTGTTCACAGGTCGGACGGTGCGAGCAGCCCTGGAGGCTTTGCACACCTGGGGCCGTCCCGCCTGCGTGAAATTGCTGGCCATGGTGGATCGCGGCCACCGGGAGCTGCCGATTCAGCCGGATTTTGTCGGCCGCGTGGTGCCCACCAGCCGCCATGAGTTCATCCACCTGATGCTGCAAGAGGTGGACGGGGAAGAGGGGGTTGTACTGCTGCGTCCGCTGCAGGACATCAGCTGATCGCTTCGAGCTCCTCGGCGCGGAAGTGGGCCTTGTAGCGGCCAAAGGCCACGATCACCGGCAGGGTTGGGCTGATGGTGCGGCCCTTCCACTCGTTCAGCACGGTGGCCACATCGCCCTCTTGGCCTTGCATGTCAAAGGCCTGGCCGCGATGTTCTGGATGGGTGAACACCACCACAGACTCCTTCACCCGGACACGGTCACCCTGCTGCATGGCTGCGGCTCTCAAGCCAGCACATCCTGTCACTCAACGTTGGCAGCTGCTCTCTGGTCCCTGTTCCAAGACCTGCCCGCCCAGTTCGCTGCAGCCCAGTTCGAATGCCTGCCAGGCGCTTAACCCCAGCGAGAGGTGACGCTGCACGGCGGCATCGAGTTCGGTGTCGGAGATCGGTTGATCACCGCTGTCGCGGTGGCTGTCCTTGGGTTGATTGCTGCGCTGCATCGCGGCGGCTTGGCGACTGACATCGGTGCGCAGGCTCAAGGCTTTGCGCTGCCACCAGGGGTGGTTCAGCTGATTGAGCTGATCCAAGGCTTCCCACCAATCCTCGCCAGCAGCGGCACTGGCCGCCTGGCTGTAGGCGTAGCGGTTGGCGGCCCAGTGGTCCTCCAACGTGGCGTGGAGCTGCTGCCCATCGGTAAAGCGGGTCTCGCCACTGCGTTTCAGCAGGGCCATGGCCTGGCGGGCCTCACCGCGCTGGTAGGCCTCCATGGCTTGGCGTTGGATCTGCTGGCGCCATTGCTGCAGCCGCCGCTCTTCGACAGCTGGATTGCCGCTGCGCAGCACCAGTTCGCGCTGTTGGTCCAGGGCTAACCGCAGCCGTTCTTGCTCCCAGTTGCGGCTGGCTTGCGTGCGCAGGCAGCCCGCCACGATGGCCTGCTCCTCGCTGTTGAGCTTGCGCAGGGCCGCCAGTTGTTCCCCCAGCCTTAAACAGGTATCGAGTTGGTCGTTCTCCACCGCTTGCGCCAGGCGGGCCGGCAGCTGGCTCTGCCACCAGAGCAACGACAGCACCACGGCCCCCACCAGGCTGATGGAGCTCCAGATCCAAACCTTGGGTAGTCGCGAGCGGCGCGGCGACACCGGGGGAGGGCAAGTCACTCCACAATGCCGAGGATTTGGCGGGAGAGTTGTTGCTCGCCAACAAGATCAAACCCCTCCAGCCAAAGCTGCCGCTCGGCATCGACCCCGAAGCGCAGCCGCAGGCAGTCTTGACCTTCTTGAGCGCCCTCTGGCAGCGGGATCTGCAACGCCGGTTGGTTCCAGGGCCGCACGCTGGCCTCGCCGGCCTCCTGATTGCGGAGCACCGGCAGCCCATCGACAAACACCACCTCGGCCCTGGATTCACCGCTCGGGGTGCCCAGTTGCACTTCAACGCAGGCTTGATCACCGCGGCTGGCTAAAACCAGCTCCAGGGGTTGCGGGGTTGGCCAGGCTTGCCCGGGTAAAAACAGGGGATGCCAGCGCTGGTTCTGCAGCCTCCGGTCCCAGCAGCGCAGGCTGATGCCGTGTTGCAGCACATCCATCACCTGCAGGGCTGGTGTCATGGCCAAGGCGCCGAGCACCACCGCTTGCAGGGGTTGGGTGACCAGGAGTTCTGTTTTCGGCAAGCGGCGCTGCAGCCACTGCTGCACCCAGGGCAGTGCGCTGCCGCCACCGACGGCCATCACCGCATCGATGGAATCGAGGGATTCGCCAGCCCGCCGGGCCGCAGCCTCCACTTCATTGAGCAGGCCATCCAAGAGCGGCTCCAGGCCGGCGGCGTCCAGCACGTTGTTGAGCTCCCGCCGGCTTCCTTGCAACGGCCGGGGCCCTGCCTCGCTTTCCAGCACCACTTGAGCGCTGGTTGTGTCGCTCAAGGCGCATTTGAGTGCCTCAGCCGCGTTCAACCAGGCCTGTGGAGCTGGTTCTGGTGCGCCCAAAGCTTTGGCCCACCAGCGATCGATCATGCGGCCGCCAAGGCTGATCCCCGCTTTGCCCAGCACCTTGGCGGTGCGCTGGGATTGCCCTTGGCGCTCCGGTAAGGAGCGGCCCGCAAAGCGCAGCAGCTGGGCCATGGGCATGGCACGGCCTTCGCCCCCCTCCAGCCTGACCAGCGCCAGATCGGTGGTGCCGGCGCCGATGTCGAGAACCAGCACCAGGCTCCCAGGCGACAGGCCTGCGCCGAGGGCCGCCGCGGTGGGTTCATCCACCAGGGCCACTTCCTCGATGGCGAGGGACTCGGCCCACTGCTGCAGCCAGCGCCGATACCCCGCGAAGCCCTGCACCGGTGCGGTCAGCACCAGTCGTTGGGGCTCGATGGCCTGCGGCAACCGTTGCCAAATGCCTTGAAGCAAGGCATCAGCGGCCTGCTCAGCTGTGGTTGGGGCATTGCTTTGCCCGAGCAGTGCTTTGAAATCCCGCAGGCAATCGGCTTCGCTGCCGGCTTCGATCACTTGCTGCCCCAACAGCCAACGGCTGCCGCCGCTGGGGCTGACCAGGCTGGGAATGCTGGCATCGCTTGTGGAGCGGCTCAGGGGCGGTAAAGCCAGCACTTCCCCAGGGCTGCCGGGTGCGGCTTGCCAGCCCACCAGGGTGCTTGAGCTGCCCAAGTCGATGGCAAGGGTCCCCTGGCTCAAGGCAAATCCTTTCCTGAATGCTGAAACCATTGCAGAAAGTACGGCCATCCACACCCTGCGCGGTTCACATTGAGATCAATGAGTCCGGGTGTGAGATGGCTGGCGAGCGCTTGTTGCGGGCTGTGCTCTCGTTTTATCGGGAGGAAGCCGACGATCTCGCCCGGCTCGAGCCGTTGCTCAGTTGCCGCCTCAGCCGCGGCTGGTCGGCCTTGCGGATTGATTGCAGCGACCGTCTCCACCTTGAGCAGATCAACGAGTTGGTTCCGCTGCTGCGGGCTCCGTTGGATGCGCTGCAGTTGGTGCGTCAGATCCGCTTGATGGCCCCAGGCGTGCCTGATCGCATTTATCCGGTGCGGGTTCCCCAGCTGCATGACGGACAGGCCTCAACAGCAGAGTGACGGGAGCGCCGAGATAGGATTGAGGATCCGTAGGACGGTTTGAGCCGCAGCTCGATGTATCTCACCCAGCAACCGGAAGCCAAGGATCTTGCCAAGCGCGGTGAGAGCTTGATCCGGAAGTCGAGCAATCGTTACTTGACCACTGTCCGCGTTGCCTTTCGCGCCAAGCAGCGCCGCTTTGATGACTTTGAAGGGTTGCTCGACGACTCGATGGTGAAGCCTGTGCAGCGCGCCATCATCGAGCTCAGTGATGAGCAAGATCAGCCTGATCTTCTGCCTGGTTGATGCAGGCGGAGGGAGCGGGTTGGCGCTTGGCCGTCGATCCATCCCGCGATGGTTACCAGGCCTTAATCGGTGGAGAGGGTTGGGCGATTGAGCTCAGCCTCGATGAGCTCGCCTCGCTGAGTTCGCTGTGCCTGCGCCTGCAGGAGCAGCATCTGGCCCTTGCCGATCAGTTGATGGCCGAAGAAGCCATCGAGATCGCTTTGGAGCAGGGCCCCTGGTGGTTGGAGCTCAGCGGTGATCGCGAGCGCTGGGGTCTGCGCTTTGTGTTGACCTCTCCAGGCGGCCGCAGCGCCGAGGGGCTGTGGAACACGCCGGCCAGCGCTGAACTGTGTTTGGCACTGGCCAAAGCCGGCAGTTTTTAGTTGGCCTGCAAAAAGCCGGTGCGGTTGTCGCTGCCGAAGAGGTGTTGGTAAGCCGCCACCAGGCTGCAGATCACAACCGGTGCTGCCACTAGCAGCCCCACGCCAAAGATCAGCACGCCCAGCAACACAATCAGGACCATCAAGGCGCCAAAGCCCAGCACGCCAAAAAACTGAGGATCCACGCCCTGGCGCCCTGCTTGGAACGCTGGCACTGGGCCATCGCCGCGGGCAATCACCAGCGGCAAGTGGAACATCTGGGTGACGCCCACATAGATCATCACCAGCAAGCCAGCCAGCAAGGGCAAGGCGCTGAGTTCGAAGCGGATCAGGCTCAGCAGCGCTCCGGAGAGCCCCGCGATGATCAAGATCACGATGTTGACGCCAAGCAGAAGCAAGGCCATCAGGAACAGCCGTCCCATGGCTGCTCCATCCCAGCGGAAGAAATCGTCCCAGCTGGGTTTGCGGCCCGACAGCGCAATCCAGGCGCCGCGAAACAGCCCGATATTCATCCACAGGCTGACCAGGACGTTGAGCACCAGCCCGATGACCACCACAAGGCCCCAGCCGATGGCGCCAAAGCCTTCGCTATCGCCGCCATTGCTGCCCAGATCTTGCAGCCATTGGGTGAAAAAGGTGAGCACCAAGCCCAGCAGGGTGAAGCCCACAAACACCCAGGGGGCGCGGGCAAAGGCTTGCCAGCCGCGGCTGATCGAGCCGCCAATCGGCAGCGGTGCTGTTGAGCCGGCCGCTGTCATCTCGTCATCCCGCACTTGGGCGGAAATTAGCCCTGCTCCACAGCTGCTGCCATGAAGGGATGCTTAGGGCGTGGCTGGCCCGAGCAGTTCCAGCAGTCGCTCGGCGCTGGTACCCAGCACCGGAAGGATCGAGAGGCGGTTGCCCCGCTTGATGACGCCGAGCTCGTCTTCGCTGAAGGACTGGCGCAGGTCATCAAGGCTGAGCATCGCGGCAAAACGCCCCACATAGCGAAGCCTGACGCAATCCCAGCGCGGCGCTTCGGGTTTGGATTTGGGGTCGAAGTATTTGTTGTCTGGCTCGAATTGGCTGGGGTCGGTGATGCCCGTCTCCACCACCTCCATCAGGCCAACAATCCCTGGTGGCTTGGCATTGGAGTGATAAAAAAATGCGCGATCACCCACTTCCATGCTCCGCATGAAATTGCGGGCCTGGTAGTTGCGGATGCCATCCCAAAGCGTGGTCTGCTCAGCCTTGAGGTGATCAATCCCATAGACATCGGGCTCGCTTTTCATCAGCCACCACTGGGGTTCACGCGTGCTCATGCCATGGCCTCCACCAACTGACGGAAATGATCACCCCTGACCTCGAAATCGCGGTATTGGTCAAAACTGGCGCAGGCCGGTGAGAGCAGCACTGCTTGGCAGTTGAGCTGTTCGGCCAGCCGGCGCGCCAGCGGCAGCGCCTGATCCAAGTGCTCCTGCTGCTCGATCACGCCGGGATAGCCGGCACTACCGAGCAGTTCAGAGAAGGTGCTTCGTGCTTCACCGAAAAGCACCACAGCGGCTGCTTTGTGATGCAGGGCCTCCAGCCAGGCACCGGGTTCACCGCGTTTGGCGCGCCCACCAGCCAGCACCACCAGCGGCCGCTCGAGCGACTGCAGCGCCACCAATGAGGCGTCGTAGTTGGTGGCTTTGCTGTCGTTGTAATAGGTGATGCCGCTGAGCTCGCGGATGCGTTCCAAGCGGTGGGGCACACCGGGGAAGCTGCGGCAGCCGGCTTCGATTTGCGCGGGGCTAAGGCCGCACTCCAGGGCCACAGCCGTCGCCAAGGCCAGGTTTTGGCGGTTGTGGGCCCCAGGCATGGCCAAGGCTGCGCAGGGAAACAGCGGCCCGTCTTGGTTGCAGAGCTGTCCGTTGCTCACCCACAGATGCGGTGTCATGGCCGCGCTGAACTGATCTTTGCCGCCGCCGCTGACCCAAAGCGCCTGGGGCCATTCGCCGGCATGGGCGCTGAGATCACGGTCATCGGCATTGAGAAATTGCCGCCGGCTCTGCTGCAGCAGCCCGGCCTTGATGCTGCGGTAGCGCTCGAGCGTGCCGTGGCGATCGAGATGATCCGGGGTCAGCGTGGTCCAGACGCCAATGCTGGGCTGCACCGAAGGTGCTGCTTCGATCTGATAGCTGCTGAGTTCCACCACCACCCGTTCAGGCTGCTCCCCCTCGAGGCAGGCGAGGGCGAGTTCAGCGGCGGAGGCACCGATGTTGCCGCAAGCCGGAGCATCGAGGCCCCCCTGTTGCAGCAGATGGGCCACCAGGGACGTGACAGTGGTTTTGCCATTGGTGCCGGTGATGCCAATCCAGGGGATGCCCGCCATGGCCTGCCAGGCCAGCTCGACTTCACCGACGACGCGGCAGCCCCGATCCCGCAATTGGTTGAGCACCGGATGGTCGAAGGCAATGCCAGGGCTGATCACCACCGTGGAGGGCCAGCGGGGCAAGGCTTCAAAGCTCTCCAGAGCCAGGGGCTTGCCCAGCTCCACCTGAATGCCTATGGCGTTGAGCTCATCGGCCCGTCGCTTCAACTCAGCGCTGCTGTTGCTCTCCAGAAGCCACACGTCGGCACCGCGCGCGTTGAGGAGCCGCGCTGCGCCAATGCCCGAGCGGCCCAAACCCACCACCACGACAGGATCTTGCATGCTTGGTGAGTGGTTGAAATGGGCGATACTGGAATCGAACCAGTGACTCCTACCGTGTCAAGGTAGTGCTCTACCTCTGAGCTAATCGCCCGCTGGGCTTTGGCCAGGCGGGAGGCCCGCTAGCCATTGGCCGAGAAAGGAACTTACCACCACACCGAGGGCCTAGCGGCGCCGCGTCAGTTGCAGGCGCCAGCGGTCCCGTTTGGTGCGATCCGCACGATCCAACACCAGTTCCCCGCGCCCCTCCAGCTGGACGCGCTCTCCGCTTTGCAGCTCCCGGCTCGGTGAGGTCACCACGGCCCAATCCACGCGGATGCGTCCTTGACGGATCCACGTGGCCATCTTGCTGCGAGACACCCCAAAACCAGCTGATGCAATGGCATCGAGCCGCAGGGAGGCTTCCACGCTGGTCAGGCTTTTGCTGCTGCTGGCCTGGCTGGGAAGCCGGCTCCAATCCCCTGCTTGCAACTGGCAGTCAACGCTGCGCACCTGAAGGGATTGCTCCTGCAGGCGTTCAGCCATGGCGCTGGTGACGATCACCAGAGCGCCGCGATCACCGCGCACCAACACATCGCCCAGGTCGCGCGGATCGATGCTGTGCTGCTCGATTAAGGCCGACCGGATCGCTGTTGGCTCAGCGGGGTCAAACAGGAAATTGCCGCACACCTCGATCAGGGCCAGCGGCGCTGGCTCTTCGGCATCACCCGCTTGATCGCTGCGGCTGATCTGCAGCAGGCGACGCTCAGCTTGAGGAAAGCCACCGGCACTGCGCAGGTGCAGCTCGCCTAAAGGGGCAAAGCGCTCTTCAGCCTCCTCGCGCTGGGGGCCTGTGAGAAAGGCGCTCCAGCTGGGCTGATAGGTGCGCAGCACCACTTCGGCCTGCTGAATCAGGGCTTCGAGGGCCTGGGGGTCGCGGGCTCCTTCGAGCAGGTCGCGGCGCGGCAACATGGCGCTCAATCGTCCTTGAGCCGCACCACGCTGGCCGGGCGGCAGCGCTGGATCAAGGCCCAGGGCACCATGTCGCTTTGGATGGCATCAATCATCAGCACGCATTGGCCTTCGTTGAGGCGATTGCGCACCACGCGAATTTGGTCATCGCGGTCGCTTGTCACGCTGGCCGCTGCGGCATAGCTGCCCATCCAGCCTGAGCCCAGCCCCAACAGGCCTCCAATCAAGGGCTGGCCGATCGGACCGGCGAAAGCAAAGGTGTCGAGGTTGGTGATGAAGGTGAACACCATCCCGGCACCAAAGCCAAAGGGCAGCAGCCAGGTGGCCATTTGCCGTTGGCGCGCCTGGCGCTGCAGCGCTGGGTTGAGCTCCACCACCTCTTCCGGCTCGGTTCCGCCCGTGCCCACCTCACGCAGTTGCAGCCCCGGTTGCCCGTCCAACAGGGCCTTCAGTTCGGAGCGGCTGCCTGTGTCCTTCAGCAGCACAGCCACGCACAGTCCCATCGGTTTTGGCCCTTCAGCAGTGGTCTCTACACTGGACCACCGCATGCCTGCGGACGATGACAAAAGTTTTGGTGTCTGACCCCATTGACCAAAAGGGGATCGACATCTTGTCCCAGGTTGCCCAGGTCGATGTGCGCACCGGCCTGCCAGCTGATGAGCTGAAATCCATCGTTGGCGAGTACGACGCCTTGATGATTCGCTCCGGCACCCAGGTGACAGCGGACATCATCGAAGCGGCGCCCCGCTTGAAGATCATTGGCCGCGCCGGCGTTGGCGTCGACAACGTCGATGTTCCGATGGCCACCAAAAACGGTGTGCTGGTGGTGAACTCACCGGAAGGCAACACGATTGCGGCCGCTGAGCACGCCCTGGCGATGATGCTGGCCCTCTCGCGGCACATCCCTGCAGCCCACAGCAGCACGGCCTCGGGTGGTTGGAACCGCAAGGCCTATGTGGGCAACGAGCTCTACAAAAAGAGCCTCGGAGTGGTGGGTCTCGGCAAAATCGGCTCCCATGTGGCCCGTGTGGCCCAGGCCATGGGCATGGAGGTGCTCGCCTACGACCCCTTCATTTCCAGTGAGCGGGCGCAGCAGTTGCGGGTCCGTCTTCGGCCACTGGATGCGCTGTTTAAAGAAGCCGACTACATCAGCCTGCACCTGCCCCGCACGCCAGATACCGAAAACCTGGTGAATGCTGAGCTGATCGCCACGATGAAGCCCAATGCGCGGCTGGTGAACTGCGCCCGCGGCGGCATCATCAATGAGGCGGATCTGGCGGCAGCTCTGAACAACGGCGTGATCGCCGGTGCCGCTCTCGATGTCTATGCCAATGAGCCGCTGGAGGCGGATTCACCGCTGCGCGGCGACTGCGAGCGTCTGATCCTCACGCCCCACTTGGGAGCCTCCACCGAAGAGGCTCAGGCCAACGTGGCCATCGATGTGGCCGAGCAAATCCGTGATGTGCTGCTGGGCTTGCCGGCCCGCAGCGCCGTCAATATCCCTGGCCTGACGCCCGATGTGATGGAGCGGCTCAAGCCCCATCTGCAGCTGGCTGAAACCCTTGGCTTGCTGATTAGCCAGCTGTCGGGCGGCCCCGTGCAGGAGCTGCAGGTGCTGCTGCAGGGTGAATTTGCCGAACACCCGAGCCAGCCGTTGGTGGTGGCCTCGTTGAAGGGCCTGCTCAGTTCAGCGTTGGGGGATCGCATCAACTACGTCAATGCAGCGCTGGAAGCCAAGCAGCGCGGCGTGCATGTGTTGGAGGTCAAAGACGAGTCCAGCCGCGATTTCGCTGGTGGCTCGTTGCAGCTTTCCTGCCGCAATGCCAATGGCAGTCATACGGTCACCGGTGCCGTCTTTGCTGATGGTGATTTGCGCATCACCAGCATTGATGAGTTCCCCTTGAACGTGCCCCCCAGCCGGCACATGCTGTTCACCCGGCACCGCGACATGCCAGGAATCATTGGCAATTTGGGTTCCTTGCTCGGCGAGCACAACGTCAACATCGCCTCGATGCAGGTGGGGCGCCGCATCGTTCGTGGTGATGCCGTGATGGTGCTCAGCCTCGATGACCCCATCCCCAGCAGCACCCTGACCAGCGTCAAGGAAATCAACGGCATTCAGGAAGCCCACCCCGTCACCCTGTGATCTGATGCCCCCTGCTGCTCAACCCTCCTGGTGGCGCCTTGAGCTGGAGCCTCCCGGTGAGCTGGAGGAATCCCTGCTGTGGCGCCTCGAGAGTTTGGGGGTGCACCGCTTGGCGGTGCGGTTCCGTCCTGAAGCCCCCGAGCAGCGCACCCTGCAGGCGTGGTTGC
>CAJWAH010000030.1 GCA_913020095.1 uncultured Synechococcus sp. | reverse complement strand
GGCATCCCACCGATGCTCGGATTTTTCGGCAAGATCTACCTCTTCTTTGCCGGTTGGGCCGATGGCCAATACCTGCTGGTGGTGGTGGGCCTGGTGACCTCAGTGGTGTCGATCTACTACTACATCTCCGTCATCAAAATGATGGTGGTCAAAGAGCCTCAAGAGGCTTCTGACGTCATCAAGGACTACCCAGCACCCACCTGGAACCTGCCCGGTCTGCAACCGCTTCGGGCGGCCCTGGTGTTCTGCGTGGCGGTGACTGCCATTGGCGGTGTGCTCTCCAATCCCCTGTTCACCTGGGCCAATGCGGCTGTGGAAGGCACACCGTTGCTGCAACAGGTGATCAGCAACGGCGGCCATTTGCCCACCGGCTGAGATGGGCAGCAACCCGGTGGCGGAACTGCGCCACATCCACAAGGTCTATGGCAGCGGCGACACGGAGGTGAGGGCGGTCAACGACCTCAACCTCACCGTTGAAGCCGGCGATTACATCGCCGTGATGGGCGCCAGCGGCTCAGGCAAAAGCACGGCGATGAACATCCTGGGCTGCCTCGATCGGCCCAGCAGCGGCAGCTACCTGCTGCAGGGCCAACAGGTGGATGGGCTCAGTGATGACGCCCTCGCGATCCTGCGCAACCGCTGCCTGGGCTTTGTCTTTCAGCAGTTCCACCTGCTCGGCCATCTCTCGGCCCAGGAAAACGTTGAACTGCCGATGGTCTACGCCAATGTGCCCGCAGAAGAACGGCAGCAGCGGGCCGTGGAGGCCTTGCAGCGGGTGGGCCTGGGCCAGCGGCTGCGCAACAAGCCCAACCAACTCAGCGGCGGCCAGCAGCAACGGGTGGCGATTGCCCGGGCGATCATCAACCGCCCCGCCCTGCTGCTCGCCGATGAACCCACCGGGGCCCTGGATTCGGAAACCACCGCCGATGTGCTGGAGATCTTTGATCAGCTCAACGGCGATGGCATGACCGTGGTGCTGGTGACCCACGAGCACGATGTGGCCGAGCGGGCCAAACAGCGGGTGCTGTTCCGCGACGGACGCATCGCCAACTGAGCCTCAGCGCTCCAGTCCGCGCAGCATCTGATTGAGCAGGGCCGCCACGGCACCGGCTGGATCAACCTCCATGCCATCGGGCAGCAGGCGGCCGGGATCAACGGCCACCCAGCCACCGGCTTGCGGGCGGCGCAATTCGAAATGCAAATGGGGGCCAGTGCTCAAGCCCGTGCTGCCCACTCGGCCAATCACCTCCCCCTGTTGCACCGCATCGCCAGGCTCCACATAGAGCTCCGAGAGATGGCCATACAGGGTGCGCTGACGCTGGGGCTGCTGGTGGTCCAGCTCGATGGCCACGCCATACCCGCCAGCCAAACCGGCTGAACGCACCGTTCCGCCCAGGGCCGCCACCACGGGGGTGCCCTGGGGAGCCGCTAGATCACGGCCGGCATGCAGCATCAACCCGCCCAGCACCGGGTGCTGACGCCAGCCAAAACCACTGCTGGTGAAGGCCGATCCAATCAAGGGGAACAGCAGGGCCTGATTGCCATTGCCCCCCAATGGAGCTGGCCGCGGGGTGACCCGTAAGACCTGATCCAAAGAAAAGCTGCCGCCTGGACCACCCAGTAGCGCTGAAACAGGCACCCGTAATGGGTTTGGACCACCCCCAATGCATTCACGCCGGCTCACAGCTCCATCACCTCGCTGGCAAAGGCGCACCAGGGCTGAGCTTGGTGTTGAGGAGGGAGAACCCATCTGCACCCGCCGCCGTTCTGCCGGGGTAATGATCTGCTGACGCTCCAACTGTTCCAGGGAGCGATCAAACCCCTGACCAACCACCTGGGCGAACAGCAACAGGGAGAGCAACACAACAGATCAAACGATCGGCTCAGTGTCCCAGTTGCCGGACTCGCGGGCCAGCCGTTCGATGGCGCCCAATCCAATGAGCAGCAATTGATCAAAGCGGGGACAACGGCCGTTGAGCCATTGCTCGAGGGTGATACCTGGCGGAGCAATGGGATGACGGCCATTGAGGCCAATGCCAAAGCGCAATAGGCGCGGCTGACCCCCGCGCCAAATCACCGAGCTCAACACGCCGGCCAATTTGCGCTGACCCACCATCAGATCGTTGGGTGACTTGATCGTTAATGGGGGACTGGCCTCTGCCGTCCATGGCGCCAATTCAGCGGCGAGGGCGGCGGCCATGCGCCGGGGCAACTGCTCAGCAGCTGCAGGGGAAAGCGGCCGCTGCCAGGGGATCGCTGCACTCAGCCAAAGCCCGCCTGCCGGGGATTGCCACTGGCGGCCGTGCTGACCGACCCCATAGCGCTGCCGGCGAGCCACCACCGCCAGCGGCGGCTGGGCCCCTTGCTGCAAGCAGCGGCTTAAATCCCGTTCGGTGCTGGCGCACAGCGGCAGGTAGCGCAGGCGCCAGGGCAGCAGCAACGGGACTGGCTGCCTCAAAGCAGCTTGATCACATCCACAGGACGGCGCAGCACAGCAGCAACCGAGCGAGCGGTATCCACGGCCTTTTCGTGGGTGTGGAACTGGAAGGCGTGCTCCAAACTCTGGACCGTCTCGATGGTGTCATCAGCGGCCAAACGCAGGTATTGGCCATCGGGGCCGGCAGCCAAGGCATAACGCTCAGGGGCAACACCGCGAAGGCTGTCGCCAGCGGGATCTAACCAAGGGCTCCAGAGATTCATGGCGGGGATGCAGGTGCTTTCACCATGCGTCGCACGGGTCTCAATGTTTTCTCATCGTGGGAATAATTTCAGATTGTGCGCTGCTCCAGGGCCAACCGCAGGCGGGCACTGGCCTGCTCCAGCACCGGTTCATCGGACACCAACGCCAGCCGCAGCCAGCCTTCCCCGCTGGGGCCAAAGCCCACCCCTGGGGTGAGCGCCACACCACTGCTGCGCAGCAGCCACTGGGCAGCCGCTTCACTGCCGAGATCACGCAGGGGCTCCGGGATGGGAAGCCACTGGTAAAGGGCCATCGAGCTGTTGGGCACCCTCCAACCCGCAGCCGTGAGCAGGTCAGCCATGTGGTCGCGGCGCTGGCGGTAGCGATCGCACAACTGCCGCGGCCAATCCGGAAACTCCTGCAGTGCCGCAATGGCGCCAGCCTGCAAGGCCAGCGACTGGTTGAAATCCACCACCCCTTTGACCCGGGCCAAGGCCTCGATCAAGGCCGGAGCGCCCACGGCAAATGCCAGGCGAAAGCCAGCCAGGCACCAGCCTTTGGAGAAGGAGAAAAACTCAATGCCCCGCTCACGCCAGCCCTCACAGCGCAGCAACGCTGGAGAGTCCCCTTCCAGAGCCAAATCCACATAGGGGTTGTCGTGGGCCAGCACCGCATCACTGCGCTGAGCGATGGCCATGGCCTGCTCCAACCACTGCTGCGAACCCGTGGTGGCCGTGGGGTTGTGGGGATAGCCCAGCACCAACAAACGCAACTGCCGCCGCTGCTCATCGCTGAGCTGCTCAAAGGCTGGACGCCAGCCCTGATCAGCCAACAGCGGCAAACGCACCAACTCACCGGAAGCAAGGGCCACCCCACCGGCATGGCTGGGGTAGCTGGGATCCAGCACCAAGGCCGGATCACCGGGATTCAGCACCGCCAATGGCAGGTGGGCGGTGCCCTCCTGGGAGCCCACCAACAGCAGAATTTCCCGCTCCGGATCCACGGGCACACCAAAGCGCCCCTCGAGCCAGGCGGCTGCGGCCTGGCGAAAGGGAGCGGTGGCGGCCTGCAAGCAATAGCGGCTGCTGGGGGGCTCAGCGATGGCCTCGGCCATCACCTCGAGCAGCCGAGCGGGAGGCTTGAGATCCGAGCTCCCCAGCGACAGATCAATCAGCGGACGCTGCTGCTGTTGCTCTGAGAAGCGATAACTGCGTTTTTCAGCATCAACCCGGCCAAAAACACCGGAACCCAGTTGCCCGAGACGCTCAGAGATGGGCATCCAAGAAGGCCTTCAACTGGGGCTGCGCCATGGCGCCTTCATGGCGCGCCAATTCCTGGCCATTGCGGAACAGCACCAAAGCCGGCAACCCCTGCACCTGCAGAGCATCGCGGCTGGTGGGATTGGGGTCTGCCTCCAGCTTGCCCACCTTGAGGCCTTCGCCATAGGTGCTGGCGGCCCAATCCATCAACGGCGCCATCAGGCGGCAAGGGCCGCACCAAGTGGCCCACACATCCACCAACACCAGTCCGGGATACTCCATCACCTCGGCCTGAAAGTTGGCATCACTGAGGCTATGGACAGTCACTAGAAGCGGCGCTGAAGCAGGCCTGATCCTAGGCAGCCGGCCGGGCTTTAGAGCTGATCAATCGAGCGCTTCAGCGACTCCAGCTCCTCATCGACTTGAGCCTGCTGGGCTGGCTGCAGTTGGGGCTTGGCCTTCTCATCGGGTAGGGCCAGGGGTGTGGGATTCACGCTGGCCTTGAGGGCCTCAAAGTCGGCATCCACGTCATCGCCGGATTCCAAGGCCTGAAAGCGGCTATCAAGATCGGCGCCGGCAATCTCAGCAGCAGCCTGGCCCTGGGCCTCCAGCGCTTGGACCTTCTCCTCCATGCGCTCAAAGGCTGCCATCGAGGAATCGGTGCTCAAGCCGCCCACGGCGCCCTGCAGCTGGGCCTGGGCCTGGGCGGCTTGGGCCCGGGCCTTGAGCATGTCTTTTTTGGTGCGAGCCTCAGCGATCTTGCCCTCAAGGGCCAGGAGGTTCTTTTTGAGGGTCTCCACCTGACCGCCCTGGGCCGTGAGCTGGCTGTTGAGAGCGGTGGCGGTCTCCTGGTAGGTCTTGCGGCGGCTGAGGGCCTCTTTAGCGAGATCCTCCTCACCTTTTTTGAGTGCCAACTCCGCCCGCTGATACCAGGTCTGCGCCTGGTTTTCGGCCTGCTCGGCCTGGTTTTGGATGCGTTTTTGACTGGCGATCGCGGTGGCCACGGCCTGGCGCAGCTTGATCAGGTCCGACTGCATGTCAGCAACGGACTGCTCCAGGATCTTGACGGGGTCTTCCGCCCGGCTGACCAGATCGTTCAAGTTGGCGCGAAACAGTCGCCCGACACGATCAAAAAAGCCCATGGAGCCAGCACAAAGCAGCGGGCAGACCCTAGCTAGCTTGGGCCGATGAGTCCTATCCAGAGGCCCACACCCCGTGCTCCGGCACAGCCCCTGGGGCAATGCCTCGGCCAGCTGGAGCGCCAATGGCAGAGCGAAGGCAGCCTGGCGGCCCTCTGGCAGGCCTGGCCTGAGATTGCCGGCGCCCAGCTGGCGCCCCATTGCCGGCCTTTGGCTTTACGGGGCAACACCTTGCTGGTGGGAGCTTCGCAACCCCAATGGCTGCAAGCCCTGCGCTACAGCCGCCATCAGCTGCTGGCGGTGTTGCGCAGCCGCGGCTACGCGGTTGGCCAGCTGCAGTTCCAGCAGCACGACGTCTCCAAAGCAAGCGAACCCTTCAGCGCGGAATTGGACCGCAGCTGGAGCGAGCACCCCTGCCGCATCACTGGAAGCGCCACCGACTGCCCCCGCTGCGGCGCCCCCAGCCCGAGCGGGGAAATTGAGCGCTGGGGCTGCTGCGCCCTCTGCCTGCATCAACCAGTCAGCTAAAGGCCGAAATGGCGGCAGATCAGCCAGGGGGTTAACAGGGTGAGCCCAATGGTGAGCGGTGCCCCGTAGCGGGTCATGTCGAAGAAGCGATAGCGGCCAGGCCCCATCACCATCAAATTGCACTGGTAGCCAATCGGGGTGAGAAAGCTGAGGCTGGCCGCAAACAAGATGGCGTAGATGAAAGCCATCGGCGGCAGGGCCAAACCTTTGGCCAGCTCGGTGGCAATCGGGATCAACAACACAACCGTGGCGCCGTTGGTGAGGGTCTCGGTGAAGAGCTGGGCCAACAGGAACACCACCATCAGCACCAAGTAGTTGGGCCACCCCTGCAGCGACTGCAGCAGGTCGACCGCCAACCCCCGCGCCAAACCGGTGCTTTGCATCGCCACGCTGAAACACACGATTGAGCCCAGCAGCAGGATCACGTCCCAGCGAATCGCCCGTTGCAGCTCACCTGGCCTGAGGCAGCCGGTGACCACCATCAACACAACGCCAAACAGCACCGAGGCCATCAGATCCAACACCTGCAGCATCGGCAGCAGGATCACAGCGATGCAGATGCCGATGGCGATGCCTTTGCGGCTGGTGGTGGGCAGATCTTTCTCAAGCTCATCGAGCAGCACCAGGTCATTGCGGTTCTGCAAGCCGCGAATCGTGTCGATCGGGGCCTGAATCAGCAGCACATCACCGGGCTGCAGCACCACACGGCCCAGCAGATCGCGGATCACATCGCGGCCGCGGCGCACGGCCACCAAGGTGGCGTTGTAGCGCTGGCGAAAGCGCAGCTCCCGCACACTGCTGCCGGCAATGCTCGAACCCGCCGGCAACAGCACCTCCACCAGGCGCATGGTTTGGCCCTCCTGCTGCTGCGGCATCGCTTGGCCGGCCACCGGCGCCAGGGCGATGGTGCTCTCCTGCTGCAAACGCAGCAGATCCTCTTTGCGGCAGCGCAAGAGCATGCGATCGCCGGCTTGCAATTCCAAATCCGCCAAGGGCGCACCGAAGCTTTGGCTGCCGCGGTGTAGCTCGAGCACATCGACATCAAAACGGCGCTGCAAGCGGCTGTTGTGCAGCGACTGGCCCACCAGCTCCGAACCCGGCGGAATCAACACATCGGTGAAATAGCCCTGCTTGGCCATCGCCGCCATCAGGTCATCGTCTTGGCCGCGATCGGGCAGCAAGCGATCGCCCACCACCACCATGTAGAGGGCGCCCAACAGCCAAATGGGCAAGCCAATGGGGGTGAAATCAAATAGATCAATGCCGCCATAACCCAACTGCCGGCTGACATCACTGGCCAGCAGGTTGGTGGAGGTGCCCAGCAGGGTGATGGTGCCGCCGATCACCACGGCAAACGACATCGGCAGCATCACCTTCGATGGGGAAATCCCGCGGCGATGGCACCAGTTCTCCAGCACCGGCAGCAGGGTGGCGACGATCGGAGTGTTGGGAATGAAGCCCGACAGCGGCGAGACCACAGCCACCAGCAGCAGGATCATGCGCCGCGGCGTGCGCACCGATTCCGAGCCGAGAATCGCCCGCAAGCGATCTACCCCGCCGCTGCGGAACAGGCCCGCCGAAAGGGCAAACAATCCCATCAAGGTGATCAGGGCCGGGCTGCCAAACCCCTTGACCGCCTGCTGCGGGTCGAGCACGCCAAAGCTGACCAGCAGCGCCACGGCCAAGAGCCCCGTGAGCTCAGGCGCTAGCCAACCGCTGATGAACAGCACCAGCGAGACAGCAAACACCAGCAGGGTGATTAACCCGTGCGGCGTGCTGGCGGCAGCAAGAAATCCAGCGGCTTCAGGCACGGCTTACGGCCGTCGAGCGGCCGTAGACATCTTCGAGGCGGACGATGTCGTCTTCACCGAGGTAGGCGCCGCTTTGGATCTCGATCATTTCCACCGGGATCTTGCCGGGGTTGCTGAGGCGATGCTGCGCCCCTAAGGGGATGTAGGTGCTCTGGTTTTCACCAATCAGCTCCTCAACACCGTTCTTCTCCACTAGGGCCGTGCCGCGCACCACCACCCAATGCTCAGCGCGGTGGTGGTGCATCTGCAGCGACAGGCTGGCGCCAGGCTTCACCGAAATGCGCTTCACCTGCCAGCGGCTGCCCTCAACGATGGAGGTGTAGTGGCCCCAAGGCCGGTAGATGCGGCGGTGGGCTTTGCCTTCTGAGCTGCCGTCGGCTTCGAGCTGCTGAACGATCGCCTTAACGTTTTGCGCCTGGCTGCGCTCAGCGATCAGCACCGCATCATCGGTTTCCACCACCACCAGGTTTTCAACGCCCAGGCCCACCACCAGGCGGTGCTCACTGCGCAGATAACAGTTGCGGCTGCCTTCAGAGATCACGCGGCCGCGCAACACGTTGCCGTTCTCGTCTTGATCGGCGGTTTCCCACAAGGCGCTCCAACTGCCCACATCACTCCAGCCGGCATCAAGCGGCAACACCGAGCCCAGCGGCGTGCGCTCCATCACAGCCACATCCAGGGCCACCGACGGGCATTGGGCAAAGGCCTCACGATCAAGCCGCAGGAACTGCAAATCGGGGGTGTCGTGCTCCAGGGCCGAGCGGCAGCAGCTCACCAATTCAGGAGCCAAGCGCTCGAGCTCGGCGAGCATGGCGCTGGCGCGGAACAGGAACATGCCGCTGTTCCAGGTGAAGCGGCCACTGGCCAAAAACTGCTCAGCGGTGGCGCGATCGGGCTTCTCGACAAAGCGGGCAATCGGCACCGGAGCAGCGGCATTGAGGGCCTCAGCCGATTCGATGTAGCCATAGCCCGTCTCCGGGGCCGTGGGCACGATGCCAAAGGTCACCAGCCGGCCCGCTTCCGCCGCCGGAATCCCCGCTTCCACCGTGGCGCGGAACTTCTCAGGCTCACGAATCACATGGTCGGCTGCCAAAACCAGCAGCAAGGGGTCTTCACCACGGGCGGTGGCGCGCAATGCCGCCACACACACCGCCGGAGCGGTGTTGCGGCCCATGGGCTCCAGCAAGATCGACTCCGGCTCAACCCCGAGCTGGCGCATCTGCTCGGCCACGATGAAGCGGTGGTCTTCGTTGCAGATCAAGATCGGTGAGCCCAGGCCCGGCAAGCCATTGAGGCGCCGTTGGGTGAGCTGCAGCAGCGTGTCTTCGGCGTTATGGGCCAGGGCCCAATATTGCTTGGGGTAGCTGGCCCGCGATAGGGGCCACAGGCGGGTGCCCGTGCCACCACAAAGGATCACCGGCAGCAATGCAGAGGCCTTGGGCATGGACCTAGCCGAACGGGGGCGCTCAGTATCGCTCGGGGTTTGGCAGGCGCCAGGTGGATTCCACACCGGAGGCCGCCAAGGCCTGGCCGCGCTGCTGCAACGCCTCCAATGGCACTCGCCAGAGCCGGTAAATCCCAGCAGCACCAAGTTGCTGATGGGGCATGTCTTGCCAATGGGGCAGTTCAGCGGTGGTGGCATCAATCACCACCAAGGCCGTGCCCGGGGCCTGGGGCGGCAACTGCTCGGCTAAATCCAGCAGGCCACTGGGCGGCCGGCCCACATAGAGCACCACCTTGCGGCTGTAGTAGTGCAGCGACGGCTTGTTGACGCCCACCATCGCCAGCTGCTCGCCGGGCCGCTGCTGCAAGCGCACTTGCTCTGCCAACTGGCGCACGGGCTGCTGACGCCGCTGATCCACCAATTCACCGGTGGGCACCAAGGCCAGCACCTGCCAAGCGACCAAGGGAAGTTGCAAAGCCAAGAGCCAACTGCCGGGCCAGCGCCCGCCGCGGCGCCACAGCAACGCAGCACCGGCGATCGCCGCCAGGGCAAACAGCCCGCCACTGATCACCAACACCCCCGAGGCCTCCAGGGCCGGGCCCAGGCCAGGGATCTCCGGTGAATCGATCTGAACCGCCAGCGGCGCTGCGATCCAAAACGCGGCCGCCATCACCGCCGCCATCAGCACCGAGGCCCAACGGGCCCAGGTGAGCCAGCGGCTGGGGGCATCGGCCAGGGCAATCAATAGGGCCGCTGCTGGCAGGGCAGGGAGCATGTAGCTGGGCAGCTTGGTGGCTGAAATCGAGAAAAACAGCACCACAAACAGCAGCCAGGCCAGGGCAAAGCGCGGCAAGCTCTGCTCCGGTTTCAACGGCCGCCGCCACCAGCAGCCCTGCAGCTGGCTGGCAATGCCCAGCAGCAGCAATGGCGTAAACGGCAAACTCGCGATCACCATTACCGGGGCGTAAAACCACCAGGGTCCGGCGTGGTTGTTCACCACCGCGGTGTAGCGCTGGAGGTTGTGGTAGCCGAAAAAGCTGTCCCAAAAGGGCTGACCTTCCACCAACAGCTCGAGCACGTACCAGGGAAGGGCCACCAGCACGGCCAAGGCCACACCAGGAACCAGGCGAACAGCGCGGCAGAGCCCACCGAGATCGCGCTGCCAAAACCCAAACAGCAGCAGGCTGGGCACGGCAATCACCAAGGCCACCGGCCCTTTGGTGAGAACGCCCAAGCCCAACACCAGCCAGGGCCACCAAGGGAATGGGGCCCGCGGGTGGGCGTAGGTGTGCCAAAGCCCGAGCATCCCAAGCCCAACGCAGGCGACGAGCAAGGGGTCACTCACTGAGACCCGGCCCCACACCAACACCAGCGGCGAGAGGCCAAAGGCCAGGGCCGCCTCCAGCGCCACCCATGGGCCCGAGCGGGGCAGCACCGTGAGCGCCAAGCCCAGCATCAAGGCGATCATCGCCAGGGCCGACGGCAGCGTGGAGGCCCAGCTGCCCAGGGGATCCCAACCGGCTGGCAGCAGGGCTGTGAAGCCGCCAATCAGCCAATAGATCAGAACGGGCTTGTCAAAGCGCGGATGGCCATTGACCCGGGGGGTGAGCCAGTCGCCGGTTTCCGCCATGGCCCGGCCCGAGGCGGCAAAGATGGCCGGGGTTTCATCCCACTGGCCCACCGCTCCAAGGCGCCAAACAAACAGCAGTGCCCCCAGCACCAGCACAGCCAGCACCAGCCACAGTCGCTGCCGACGCATCAAAGACAAAGGCTGGGTTTGAAATGCAGGCCAGCCTATGCAGTCGCAACCGCTTGGTTGATCCAGGCTTCCAAGCGCGCGCCAAAGGCCTCCAGCCCAAAGCGGCGCTCCGCTTGGCGGCGGATAGCCAAACGATCCAGGGCTAGGGCAGCCGGCAGCTGCTGCAACAACGCCTCGGGTTGATCCGGCGGCACCACAAAGCCCGACGTCTTGAGTGCCTCGGCGATCTGCATGTTCGACTTCTCGAGCTGGCTCAGGCCGGTCTTGGCCGTGTCGTTGAGGTCCCTCAAGCCCGTCGTCTCGAGCTTGAGGCTGCGATGCTCCAAGGAGAGCCGGACGCACAAAGCGCGCGCAGGCTAGCAGATGTCCAGGCTGCTATCACACAGACCCGCGAAGAGGAGGCAACGCTGCGCAGCAAGGCTCGGATGCAGCGCGAGCGTGTGATGAAAATGAATGAAATCAAGCTCGAGATAGATGATGCCAAGCGTCGCATTACATCGTACGAGCATCCGAGCAATTCCGGAAAGCAAGATATTCTGGACAAGGTGGTCGAAATCAAGTACCAGGTGCTGCCTCGTCTTGAGATGCAATACGACAAGATGGCCAAACTCAGTGAAACAGAAGATGCAGGCCTGTACGTCGAGGTCGTCGCTAATGAGCAGATTGCTGAGATTGTCAGCCGCTGGACAGGAATCCCCGTCAATCGCCTCACGCAAACAGAGAAGGACAAAATCCTTGGCCTCAGTGACCGCCTAAAATCTATGGTTGTCGGACAGGAGAAACCAGTGGAAGCGATTGCAAATGCAATTCTACGCAGCCGCGCGGGACTCGGCAACGCGGACCGTCCTACAGGATGCTTCCTCATGCTCGGACCGTCAGGTGTAGGCAAGACTGAGACCGCCAAATCTGTTGCGCGAGAGCTGTTCAATGACGAAAAGATGGTTTTGCGCATCGACATGTCTGAGTTTCTCGAAGCACACTCGGTGTACCGCCTCATTGGGTCCCCTCCAGGATATGTCGGTTACGACCAGGGCGGACAGCTCACCGAGGCCGTGCGTCGCCGGCCTTACACCGTTGTGCTCTTCGACGAAA